>DADN01000169.1:0-2007 GCA_002509665.1 Methanobacterium sp. UBA8 | reverse complement strand
AAAATAAAGTTTTTTGAGGATGTTAAAAATGAAAGCCAGCAAATTTATAGGGATGACAGTTTTAGATAATGATGCTAAAGAAGCAGGTAAAATAGCTGAACTTGAAATAAAGCTAAAAAATTGTCTTGTAGATAAAATATGGGTGGCTACAGGATCCACGTTAAACAAAAAATATTTTTCAGTTAAAGAAGAAGATCTGAATAAAATAGGAGACTATGTACAGTTAAAATTAAATGGAAAAGAAATTGATCTAAAGCCTAAAGTCAATAAATTAGGTGAACTGGCAGAAAGCGGCCTTCTATTTAAAGATATTGTAGGAAAAACAGTCTTAACCTATGATGCTATGGAAGTAGGTAAAGTAAGTGACATGCTCATCGACCCTGCAGGGTGCCTGATCCATAACGTACTTATATCCACAGGGCCTGCTTTTAGAAAAAAACAGTTAAAAGCATCTGATGAAGACATACATAGTTTTGGAGACTATGTTATATTGAAGCTAGATAAAGAAGAAGTAAATAAAAGAATTACCGATTAATTAATATTATTTTAGATTATACTATTTTTTTATTCCTTTTTAAAAATGTCTGCAGCTCAAACTGTATGAATTTTTCAACATGTAAAATCAGAGATTTTACTCGTGAAAAAATTTTCGATTTTTTCAACATGTGAAAATTTCTTATTTTCACTGTGAAAAATCCTAGATTTTTCAACATTAATTAAAAATATAAGAACAATGTCAACCAATATGATACTGATAGAAATTTTTATTTTAAAAAATTTTATTTCTAAACTAACCTGCTCTTTATGAGCATTGACCAATAATTGATTTGATAAGTACACAATCAATGAAGATGAATAACATGGTATGGGCTACTAAACTAAGAGTATCTAATTCAGATAATGAAAAAGTCTTTGAAAAAGGTAAAGACAACGTAAAATCAATAAATATACAGGAAGATATAGGAATAGTTAAAATTGAATATGAAAAAGATTATTTGTGGGATATTGAGTTAATTCCAATTCAAAATGCCCAGATAGCTTATAAAAAAGAGATATCTAAAAGGGGTACATTGAACTTTGATCCACATATTAGAGCAAGGGACTAACTAATTTTAAATTTTTAACTTTCTAAAATAATTACAAAATTTCCTTTTTACTATTTTTTTATTGGTTGTAAATGTAAAAATTTATTTAAACATTAATCAAAATGAGAACCATGGATACAGATTATCTCGAAGATTATCACTTTGAACTTAAAAATAAGAAATATAAAATCCTTGATGAACTGTGGGAACTCACACAAACTCATCTAGACGAACACTTGGGTAGAATTACAAAATCCGGTGAAGAACTAGACCTTCTAATGGCTGTAGAAAATACGGATGAATTTAAAAGTCTTTTAGAAGATTTAAGCTGTGTGAAAAATAGTTTAAATGAACTATACACCAAATTTTTAGATGATAATCTCGATACCGATCTTAAAAAGGACAAAATCATCGCATTAAAGGAAAGATGGGGAGAAGAGATAACTACTGAAGAAATTACAAGAGCTGTAAACTGCAGCAAAGGATATGCAAGGCAGTTTTATCTTCTAGATGGGAAAGTGGTGCAGAAAGACAGTAGAAACGGGATTAGCGCAAAAACAAAAAGATATGTCTTAAAGAGGGATCAAAATTCATGTGTAGCATGTGGATCCCTTGAAAATCTGGAGATACACCATATCATTCCAGTAATGGGTTCTACAATTAAAGACCAGGATGAATCCCCTAATTTAGCTTTGCTGTGTAAAGAATGCCACTACCTCGCCCACAGCGGTAACTATTACAGAGGTCGGGCCTATGAAGATCTGGAAGGTTTCTGGGAATGGACTCAAAACACTGAAAAAACAAGAATATGGCTTATTTTAAAGGATATCCATGGTGTTGGCCTTAAAATAACTGAAAATATTTATAAATGCTTCCCCAGTATAGAAGAGTTAGAAAACGCGAGTGTTAAAAGTTTAACCAG
>DADN01000024.1:10087-10218 GCA_002509665.1 Methanobacterium sp. UBA8 | reverse complement strand
GTAATCAAACTAATTCCAAAAAACACAGAAATTGATGAATTTTTTATGAAAGTTTCAAGGGCACTTTTCCAGCATAAAAAGAAAAAAGTGAGAAATGCACTGCTTAACTCATTCCATGAAATTGCGAATGC
>DADN01000024.1:4109-9946 GCA_002509665.1 Methanobacterium sp. UBA8 | reverse complement strand
AGAATTTTTGGGGCATGTAAAAACCAAAGGTTTTTACGGTTGCGAAGCTAGCTTCGCAAACATCGAAAATTCTATAAATTTTCGAAGGCTATGATTTTTCGACGGTATTAAAAAATTCAAGGAATTTTCGATACCCAGAAAAATTTCCAATTTTTCGACGGTAATTAACCTTCAAAGTATTTAATCATAAATTTATTATAGTTTATATAATCCAAATCCCAATTAGTTTTAAAGGTACTAATAAGAGCGTGATATTATGACCCAGAGCCCATATGAAATATTTATAGAAGAATGTCCAGAAGTTGCAGAACGTTTTAACGATCTGATTAAAGCACAGCAGTCTTTAGAAGGTTTAGATGCTAAAACAAAGCAGTTAATCAACATAGCTATTCAAACTGCCAATCGGAATGTAAAAGGAGTGCATATGCATGCAATGATGGCTAAAAACGAAGGTGCTACTCGTGAAGAAGTAGTCGGTGCTGTGGTACTGAATTTACACCATTCAGGATTTGCATCAGTGCTTGACTGCCTCCCGGCTGCTATCGACGGATTTGAAGGTAAATTTTTAACATCAAAACGAGTTTGAGGGGATGTACACGGCCGCTCAAAACAATTATTCAAGAAAGATATCTTCAACAGAAGCCAAAGAAAATTTTATTTTCATCTTAAAAAATAAATTATCATTCTTTTCTCCCATTGGAACTAATTTTGAGCTTTCAAATGAAAATATAACCAAAGAAGTCATGGTAGAATCCTATCCCTGTACTTGTAGAGGGCCTGACCGACCTCATGAACATTATTTCATTCGTTGGGAGGGACTAGAAACGGGAGATAAAGTCAAAATCACTAAAGACTCCGAAAATAAATATAATTTACAGATTCAGTATAAATTTACAGAAGTATTTGATTAAACTTTATTTAACTGAATCCACTGTATTCTCCCAATATTTTAATTTAAATAATTAAAACATGCCCCCAATATGCCAACTATTGATGATTATACCTCTGAAAAGTCATTAGAAATGAAAATTAACGTTTTATTTCCTTAAACTTCTAAAAATTCCATTTTTAGGCAAACAAATTGAAAAAGGATTATTAAAGGAAATAATAGTATCCAAACAAAAACTCATCATAAGCATCAGCTCTACTTAATGAATCAAAGAAATGTGAAGTATGGAACGTGTTTGTAGGTAATTAAATAAATACTCCGAACCTGCAAAATCGGAGATTTTGACAGCTTACAGAGTCAGTATTTTTAGATAAACTTGATGAAGGATGACTAACGCAGGGAAAGCAAGATATGTTGAGAATGAAGAAGATATAAATACATTAAAGAAATATCTTAAAAATCCACTTATACTAGCAAAAGTTCAAATAAGTACATGGAGATATGTAGATCATATCCTGAAGACTGCGTATACTACAATATGCACTGATGCAAAATAAAATGTTTAACTAAATACAATAACTTATAAATCCTAATTTTATTATCTCTTTTATATTTAAACTTATCAAGAATAGAGAAGGACTAAAAATGTTAGAATACAAAGGAATCGTAATTTACACCCATCCAAACGTCTATGAACCTGCAGAAGACACATTCTTACTTGCAGAAAATTTAGATATCCGAAGAAGGGATGAAGTGCTTGAAATAGGGACCGGGACCGGCCTTATAACAGTTGTGGCTGCACAAAAATCAAAAAACGTGACTGCAACAGATATAAATGAAGATGCAATCAGATGCACCCTTAAAAATACAATTACTAACCGGACTTATAATGTTGAATTAAAACAAGGGAACTTATTTGAACCTGTTAAGGACGAAAAATTTGATTTGATCTTATTCAATACTCCCTACCTTCCAACTGAGGAAGATGAAAAATTTGACGATGAAATTAACGCTGCTTGGGATGGAGGAGAAGACGGTAGAGCAACTATAGATAAGTTCCTCGATGAAGTAAAGGACCATTTAAATGAAGGCGGTCGCGTCCAGCTCGTGCAGTCATCTTTATCTGATAATAAAAAAACAATTCAAAAATTAGAGGAAATGGGATTTGAGGCCAGCATCACTGCCAGCGAAAAATGTTTCTTTGAAGAAATTGTGGTTATAACTGGAATCTTAAAGTAAGTATTTAGGGGAGTGATTTTTTACAATTTATAAGCGAAATTATCGAAAAACCCGTGTTGGACTCAAGCGGAAAAATAATTGGGAAGTGTAAAGACTGCATAATCTCTGCTAAAAGATCATATCCCATAATAAATGCAGTGGTTCTCCGTGGGCCCCATAAAAAGGATATTAATATACCTTGGGAATATATAAACAATTCTGGAAGTACTATATCACTTAACACCAGCTTTGATGACATTAAAGAGTATAATATGGGCGAAAATGATATCAAACTTGTAGATGATGTGTTTGATAAACAGCTGGTCGACGTAGAGGGTAAAAAAATAAGAAGAATTAATGACCTGCAGGTATCCCCTGTTGACGGATATTACAGACTAATTGGTGTCGATGTAAGTGTTAAAGGAGCATTACGAAGACTTGGACTGGAGAAAATAACCAGCAGTCTTAAAATAAATCTTCAAGAGGATTATATCGATTGGAAAGATATCGATGTCTCAACAAGCAAGGACAATATATTCAACTTGAGATTAAAAGTCCATGAATATGACCTTAAAAAACTCCACCCAGCAGATATAGCAGATATAGTTGAAAAATTGAGCGTTAAAGATTCAGTTACCATCCTCAACTCCTTTGATGATGAAGTTGCCGCAGATATTCTGGAGGAAGTTTCACAGGAAAACCAGATGTGTTTACTGGATGAAATTGATTCTAAAAAAGCTGCAAATATTTTAAATAAAATGTCGCCTGATGATGCAACTGATTTAATCAGCTGCCTCTCAGAAGATAAATCAAATAATTTGCTTGAATTAATGGATCCGGAGGAATCAAAGGACCTAAAAAAGCTTTTAAAATATCCTGAAGACACAGCCGGAGGGATCATGACTACAGAAGTTGCAGCTGTCTCTGAAGATTTAAAAGCAGTTGAAATTATAGATAAGCTCAAAGAAATAGATAAAGATGCTGAAAGCATTTATTATATTTATGCACAGTCTAAACAGGGCACTTTAACAGGTGTTACATCCTTAAAACAGGTATTATTTGCAAATCCAGATAAACCACTTAATGAGTTCATGAATAAAGAGGTTATATCAGTTGATGTTAACGAAAAACAGCTTGATGTAATAGAGACCATTGCAAAGTATAACTTACTTGCAGTCCCTGTTATTGATGATAAAAATCATCTTAAAGGTATTGTAACTGTGGATGATGCTATAGATCTTTTATTATCACAAATGGCTCCAAAAATGTCTGATTGATTTTTATAAATCATGTATCTTCTATTTTTTTCATTTAACTAGAACTTATGTAACTAATTTTTATTTTAGATTATAAATTCTAAACTGTTTAATTAACTCATTTTAAATATTTACTGGATTATAAACAATATTTATAAAATAAAACGGATATCTAGCATTATGGATTTATTTAATAACATAATAAACCATAAAATTATGAAAAATATAATTATAATCAATTTTGAACTTACTTAACTCCAATAAATTTATTATAACATGTTTGTATTATAAAAAAGCATTTATAGTGTTAATGTCTCATTTATATTCAATTATTTACAGAAATTTTTTAGTCATATTCGAGATGGTTATATGTTAATAAAAGACATAAAAAACTGCGATTATTTTAAAGCCCTTGATAATACCATTCTTTGTGAATTACTGCACCCAAAAAATGAGAATGAAGACTTAAATATAGATTACAGTATTGCTCATGCAATTTTAAAAGCAGGAGAATCTTCACTTGTCCATAGACTAAAGACTTCCATTGAAATATACTACATCCTTGAGGGCAATGGTATCATGTATATTGACGATGAATCAGAGGAAGTTCAACCAGGCCAGGTCATCTACATCCCTGAAAATTCAAAACAATATATTGAAAACACCGGAGACAATGAGCTTAAATTTTTAGCCATGGTTTACCCAATGTGGCAGGAAGAAGATGAAGAATTAGTTTAAAAAGTACTTTTAAACTGGTTATCCATCCCAATCCCCTATTAATTTTAAACTATTAACTGTTTTCAAAAGCTTATTTATACATTAAAAGGATTCATAATGCTTTAATACAATTTATTTTAATTTAAATCAATATAAAATGAAAAATTTTAATTGTTAATTTGTTAAAATAAATAGTATTGTTTTAAATATTTTTAAATATGTTATACTGAATTACTAAATAATTAAGAGGATCATAAAATGGCAAAAAAGATAATATGTATAACTTTATTCCTTTTAATAGCTTTTTCAATAATTAACGCCAGCTACGCAGCTCATATAGGGAGTACAAGCTATGGTTATGTGGATAAAGTAGTTTATGGAAATTACAGTTCTAACGAAACTGTAATTCTTATAGTCGGCGTTCATCCACAGGAAAATGGAATACATAAAGCAATTGCTAATGTTATAAAAAGCAGGTCAACAAGTTTAAGTAAACGATATGTTCTTTATTATGTCCACGTAACTCAAAATGTCAATGATTACAGTAAAAGCAGGATGAATGGACAATTATTAGCTCAAAAATTTATAGTACCTGATGTTTCTAATGAACATCCAATGTTAGTAGTTGACAATCACGAAAACCATTATAAAAACAGCGGCTATGCTTACTGCAGATTTTTATATCCAATTTCAAGTACTGCTATAACTAAAACATATGCCGGCCAAATAATCAGTACAATGTCATTTTTAAGAGTTTATTATCCCCCAAATCCTACAAGCCCCAAATATGTCACAGTACCAATTGCAAAGAAAGGAATAACTGCAATAGTCTATGAAACTTATGCATATGATTCAACAGCTAAAAAGGTATCCGACGCCAATGCCCTTATTAATGCACTGGATAAAAAAGTCATACAAATACCAACCGTGAAAGCCAGCCTACCTGGAGGTTATTTTAACACGACCAAAAATATCACTTTAACCATGAATAAACCTGGAACTATTTATTATACTACAAACGGCAGCTCCCCCACAAGTACAAGCACACAATACGAAGGCACCATTACGATATCCAATACAACCACATTAAAATATATTGCAGTGGATACAAACGGGCATAAATCCTGTATTTACAAACAAACTTACACCATTGACCAAACAGCCCCAAAACTAGCTGCAACATATCCGAAAAATAATACTGCTGGCATTTCAAGAACCACAACTATTTCTATCCAGTTCAGTGAGAATATTTTAGCCAGTATTAACTGGTCCAAGATTATTATAAAAAATAAATATGGTCAAACATGTAAAATAACTAAATGGACTAGTGGCAACCACATATACATTAAAACAAACAACAAAAGAAGCAGTTACTCGTATTACACAGTATACATTCCAGCATCAGCAGTAAAAGATTATGCAGGGAATAACCTTGTTGAAGGTTATATTCTTAAGTTTAAAACAGGAAGCTACTAACCTCTTTCTTTTTATTTTTAATTTCAAACCCTAATAAACCACCATAACACACATATAACTGAATTCCATTTCTGAAATGCCTTTTAGAGATGTTTCTATTATTTTTTCATCATCATAGCTGAGTTTTTCACAAATTGCAGCTTTTCTATCTGGATCAATGCCATTTTCAATTAAGTAATCTGCCAGTTCTGCAGGTTTAAAATTTGGAAGCATTATTGTAGGCTTTCCATTGTTTATAATATTTAAAATATCTTCGGAAATTCCTTTTCCATGCATGGTAA
>DADN01000024.1:0-3987 GCA_002509665.1 Methanobacterium sp. UBA8 | reverse complement strand
ACTATGATCTGGAATTTCAAAAAGATCAAGTGCCCTCCTGCTCCCAATTACTATATCAGAAGACTCAACTGCTTTTTTTGAAGCTAATGTTAAATAATCCTTAGATCCAGGCCCTATTCCTACGATATACAGCTTTGACATTTAAACCCCGTTAAAATATGTTATATTATTTTAATATGTTCACTAACTTTTAAAACTTAGTTTTTTTACCGGAAAATGTTTACGAACTGCAAGTATGAAATTTTACATTAATACATATATGCCTAAGTTTTATTATTTTAAAGCGTAAAAATGCTTACTGCAGCCATTAAATCATTTAAATATAAGAAATTATTATATACTCAAGTCTACATAATATAAAACATTTTATAATAAATTAAATAAAGGGGAAAGCGTTGAAAAAACATATAATACTGTTAATATTGATATTAATTTCATTATTTACATTTTGTAGCGTAGCTAATGCCTCAAATGTTTCGGATACAAACGGCAGTATTAATATATCTTCAATCTCTAATTCTTCAAATATAATAACCAATTCAACCTCAAAAAATACTAGTTCTACAAATTACAAAAAAAATGAGCTTTTTGTTAAATTTAAATACAGCAGCAAATCCAGTTACAAAAAAATTTCCCAAACGGTTAACCGCCAAATTGGGGCCACTGTAATAAAAGAATACAACGAAGTAAAAGGGTTACAGCTTGTTAAAATACCTGCAAATATATCTTTAAAGGATGCTATCGCGAAATATAAGAAAAATTCAAACGTAATTTATGCTGAACCTAATTATGTCTATGCAGCAAATTCTATTCCTGATGATACCTACTATGATTACCAATGGGGACTTTCTCAGATTAATGCGTCTTCATCATGGGATATCACAACTGGATCACACAATGTTATAATTGCAGTAATTGATTCAGGGATTGATTTAACCCATGCTGATCTTGAGGACAATATATGGGTTAATCCCGGTGAAATACCGGGAAATGGTATTGACGATGACCACAACGGCTATATAGATGACGTTTATGGGTGGAACTTCATTAAAAATAATAACAATGTCACTGATGATGATGGACATGGAACCCATGTAGCAGGAATCATTGCAGGCGATGGCAGCAACTCCCAAGGAATTACAGGAGTTATGTGGAGTGCCACAATTATGCCCCTAAAATTCCTTGATAGTACAGGAAATGGATATGTAGACGATGCAGTATCTGCAATACGTTATGCAACTAAAATGGGGGCCAGCATAATAAGCTGTTCTTGGGGAGGGTATGAATACTCCCAAGCCCTTAAAGATGTAATTGATGCTTCTTCTGCCCTTGTAGTCTGTGCTGCAGGAAATGAAGATATTGGTACAAATGATGATGCTTCACCAATCTATCCTGCGTGTTTTACAAGCAAAAACATAATTTCTGTTGCAGCAACCGATGAAAACGATAATCTTGCATCTTTTTCAGATTATGGAGTGAATTCTGTGGATGTGGCAGCCCCTGGAACCAGTATATTCAGTACACTGCCAGGATCACATTATGGATATATGCAGGGGACTTCAATGGCTGTGCCTTATGTGACAGGACTTGCAGGACTCATTAAGTCAGTAAGACCTGACTTAACTGCCATTCAAATAAAATACACCATTTTAAATAACGTAGATTATATAAGCTCTTTAGCAGGACAAATTTTAACTGGAGGGCGAATTAACGCGTTTAAAGCTTTAACAAACATAATAACAGATTCTACAGCCCCAAGTGTAAAGGCTAATCTAAAAGGAGGTTCATATTACAGCCAATTAAATGTAACTTTAACCCCAAGTGAGCATGCAACTATTTATTATACACTGGATGGAAGTAATCCTACAAGAGATAGCCCTGTTTATACTGGCATTATTATCCTTAAAACCAGCAAAATTATTAAATTTATGGCCGTTGACACGTCAGGCACATTATCATATGTTTACACCAGTAATTACAAAATTTATCGGACAGTAAAATACAGTTACAAAGCAAAGGTCTCCCATAAAAAATGGTATAAAAAATGGTACAAACACTGGTACAAACGTTATGGAGTATGGCACTATTACCGGACTTATAAATGGACCTACAAAGTATACTACACTTATGAAAAACGATATGGCAAAAAATACATCCTTACCTAATCCTTTTTTTTAAATTTAGCAGCAGATAATCTCTATTTAAACTATACCTAATTTTTCGTTTAAATGTATCCTAATTAATTCCACAAAAGTTATCTGCTACCTCACAATATATTAAACTGATAAAAAGAATAAATAGAACGTGATAAAAATGCTACAGATCGGAGTAACAGGAAAGCCAAACGTTGGAAAATCATCATTTTTTAATTCAGCAACTTTAAGCCAGGTTGAAGTTGCAAGTTATCCATTCACAACCATAGATGCAAATAAAGCAGTTGCCTATGTCACAACCAAATGTCCATGTACAGAACTAGAGATTACATGCAATCCCAGAAACTCAAAATGCGTTGAAGGGACCAGAATGATACCTGTAGAACTTATAGATGTTGCAGGACTAGTTCCCGGAGCCCATGAAGGACGGGGTCTTGGAAACAAATTTTTAGACGATTTAAGACAATCAGGAGCATTTGTACACATAATAGACGCTTCAGGCTCGACTGATGAAGAAGGAAGACCCGTTGATGCAGGGTCCCATGATCCACTTGAAGACGTGGACTTTTTAGAGCATGAAATAACCATGTGGCTTTTTGGGATATTGAAAAAAAACTGGAGCCGTTTAGTAAGAAAAGCCCAGGCAGAAAAGGTTGATTTTGCCAGGATTATACATGATCAGTTCAGTGGAATCGGAATATCTTTAGAAGATATCCTTGAAGCAAAAAGGTCTGTCCCTACAGAATATCATGCATGGGAAGATAAAGACATGCAGGAATTTTTAGGTATTTTGCTGCGTATAGCCAAACCAATGCTCATAGTCGCCAACAAGGCAGACCTTCCAACTGCAGAGGAAAATGTAAAACGCCTGCAGGAAAAATACGAAAATGTAATTCCAGCATCTGCTGAATCAGAACTGGCTCTTGTAAAAGCTGCTGAGGCAGGTTTAATAAACTATACTTCAGGAGACTCAGACTTTGAAGTAGTAGAACCTGAAAAATTAAGCGATGCTCAGAAGAAAGCCCTGAATTATATTAAGGAACATGTACTTGATAAATATGGAAGTACAGGAGTACAGGAAACATTAAATGCAGTAATTTTCGATCTTTTAAAGATGATTGTCGTTTTCCCTGTTGAAGACGAGCATAAAATGTGCGACGGTAAAGGTAACGTGCTTCCCGACGCTATTTTAATTAGAACAGGTTCAAAACCAAGAGATTTAGCTTACGTGATCCATACAGATATTGGTGAGAGTTTCATGCATGCTATGGACGCGAGNNATTATTTGTCGGTAAAATTACTTTAAGAGAATTAAATTAATATTTTATCATTAAATAATTTTTAAAAGAATATTTTGAGAAATATAAAAATTTAAATCTAACTAGACAAATATAACTGTAGTTTGTAAATGAGTTGGTTCCCATGGTCTCAAATGAGGAAATACAAAAAAAGCTTGAAGCAAAAAGAAGTGGATTTACCCTTCCTGAAGATGAAATACCTGAAGATAATGAGCTGGATGGATTACAGCAGAGTTTTATTGTTGTAAGTTCCAATAATGTCCCAGGATATGAAATTGTTGAAACTAAAGGTTTTTGTTACGGGTTGACTGTCCGCAGTAGAGGTGTAGGCGGGCAGGTAGGTGCAGGAATACGTTCCATGTTCGGCGGGGAAATAAAAGAGTACGTCAAAATGATGGAAGAGTCAAGAGATGAAGCTGTATACCGAATGATAGATCATGCACAGCAAATGGGTGCTAATGCAGTAATAAGCGTCAGGTACGATTCCAATGAGGTTTCAAATGTAATGCAGGAAATTTTAGCATATGGGACTGCTG
>DADN01000285.1:24628-26043 GCA_002509665.1 Methanobacterium sp. UBA8 | reverse complement strand
TTGCGGTGTTGTTTGTGAAGTTACAATAACTCAAACTAGTAATAGTACCAGTATTGTAAATAGCTCCGCCCCAATTGTTCCAACTATTTATTGCGTTGTTACTTGTGAAGTTACAGCCACTCAAATGGATAGTGCCGGCATTGTTGATAGCTCCTCCGTTAGTTGCCGTGTTGTTTGTGAGAGTACAACTACTCAAACTATTAATATCCTCATTATTGAAGATGGCTCCACCATTTGTTGCGTTGTTACTTGTGAAGTTACATCCACTCAAATTAATAGTACCAGTATTGTAGATGGCTCCACCATCAGTTGTTGCGTTGTTGTTTGTGAAGTTACAATTACTTAAACTGGTAATGGTGCCTGCATTGTTGATAGCTCCTCCGTTAGTTGCCGTGTTGTTTGTGAAGTTACAACCATTCAAACTGGCAATAGTGCCTGCCATGCCTGCATTGTTGATAGCTCCACCGCTAGTTGTTGCTGTGCTGCTCCAACTATTTGTTGCGTTGTTACCTGTGAAGTTACAAGTATTTAAAGTATTAATAGTTCCCATATCATTGTTGATAGCTCCACCATATGTTCTTGCTGTGTTGTTTGTGAAGTTGCAATTACTCAAAGTATTAATAGTGCCCTGATAATTATTGATAGCTCCACCGCTAGTTGTTGCGTTGTTGTTTGTGAAGTTACAATTACTCAAAGTATTAATATTACCTCGATAATTGTTGATAGCACCGCCGCTAGTTGTTGCGTTGTTGTTTGTGAAGTTACAACCATTCAAACTAATAGTATTTGTATTATAAATAGCTCCACCATTATTTCTTGCAGTGTTGTTTGTGAAGTTGCAATCATTCAAATTAATAGTACCATAATGATTGTAGATAGCTCCACCATCAGTTGTTGCGTTGTTGTTTGTGAAAGTACAGTTAATTGCAGTTAAATTACCCTCATTGTAGATAGTACCTCCAGAGGTTGTTGTTGCATTGGTTAGTGTTAAATCTGTGATGGTTATTTTAACGCCATAGTTAACAGTGAATATCCAGTTGGTTTTTTCTCCATTTATGATAGTTCCATTCTGGCTTTCACCTTTAATGTTCATGTTTTTGTTAATGGTGATGTTAGTGTTGTTTTCGCCCGTGTATTGTCCGTTGGATATGTGTATTGTTCCGTTTGTATTTACGGTTCCTGTAGCGTTTTTAATACTCTTTTTTGGCCCACTTTTAGTGGTATCATTATATGCTGAGGACTGCCCGTCCCAGGAATCATTTCCAGAAGAACCATTCACATAAATCTCATCTCCGGATGCTGCAGAAACAGTGGTTAAACAGAATAATAATGTTATACTTAAAAGTAATAATATGGTTAAAATTCTTGTTTTGTTTGTAATTGTTTGTTTTTTAATCTTTTTCACCTCCTTTATG
>DADN01000285.1:24383-24540 GCA_002509665.1 Methanobacterium sp. UBA8 | reverse complement strand
ATTTATGAAAAAAAATCAATAAATAATAGTTAATAGATCACTAATAGTTATAAAATTAAATTATATGGTTTATAATTTAAAAATATTTTAAATTAATCTAAATAGTCCTGAAAATTTAGCTTTTTGAGCTATAAAAATAGTTTGTATGTGATGTTTG
>DADN01000285.1:17790-24377 GCA_002509665.1 Methanobacterium sp. UBA8 | reverse complement strand
CATTTAATCAAATTAAAAAAAATAAGGAATTAAACTCTGGCTAAAGACACCAGAGTAATGGATTCAACAACCGCGGCCACAAGCAGCATAATTAAAACAAGTACATATGACTTTAAATTGTATAACCACGCTTTTTTCCATGCCTTAAACCTGCTTTCTTCTCCAAGAGATTTTGGCTTTGCAATTGCCAGAACAAAGTCCAGACTAGCTGCAAATGCAATAACATAAGCCACNNGGAATGACTGCTATTAAAAGCATTGTGGCACTTGGGCTTGTAGGGGCATAAATCAATCCCCACATTATAGGTCTGTAAATGAACACCAGTGTTCCAAGGCCGACTAAGTTTAACAATGTAATCGCCAGGAAACTTCCAAAGATGCTGTTAAATACGAAAATGGTTGCAATTATTTTAACTATATCACCTGCACCAATGGCCTGCATTAATCCTGGAAATACTGTGGAAAACTGGCTGGCTATGTTTCCTCCTGTTCCAGTACTTACTGGAGGGTATAGTAACCCTATTACCAGTCCAATGATGACTAAGCCGTAATAAATCGCAAAACAGTACAAAAAGCGTTTTTTATAGCGCTCCACATAAAAATTATAGATATTTTTTATCTTCTCTAACATAAAGATCCCTGTTATAACTTGGGTAGTAACTTTTAATATATCTTTATGGTTTTAAAGTAGGGTAATTTTCAGACTAAATTATATATCAGCAGATTAATAGTTTACTTAAAGAAAAATTAGTATAAGGATGTGAATAAATGATTAACTGGAAGTCTTTAGGTTTTGGTATTGGTCTTGCAATTGTAATGTTTTTCATGTTTATGTTTAATGCGCCTTTCCTGGCAATTTTAAGCTTTATTATAGCACCGTTAGTTGGAACATATATTCTCGGCGGCGATCTAAAAATAGCGGGTATCTATGGGGCTGCAATCAGCTTTTTTGGAAGTATAATTTCCATTGTTTTATATACTGTGCTTATCAGTTATTTCTCAAAGATAGTTATACCTTTAGGACTTAATGTAGTTACTTTAATAGCTGTATGTGTTATTTACGCAGTTATTGGGGCTGTCTGCGGTATTGCAGGGGCAGCAATTAAAAATAAACTGATGGAAAAACAATAATTTTACACTTTTTATTTTAAATTGAAAATAAAATGTTTATTTTATTTTCTCATAAATTATTTTTGCAATTTTATCTGCAGACTCTAAAACATCTTTTCCATATTTTGAAGCTCTATCTTTAGTTTTGTCCATGTTTTCCAGGAAATCGTTGACAACTTTGTCCAGATTATCGAGATCGCTTTCAACCATGGCGCCGCTGAATACGTCACCCATCTTATGATAACGTCCGTATTTTACTCGAAGTAGTGTTATAATTGGTAAATTACATGCAATGGCTTCATGAAGCATAACTCCATCATCTGTAATGATTACAAAGTCTGCTAGTTTGTATAAATCTCGTACCCAGTCAATGTAGCCTAAATATAATATTCCATCACTTTCAATGTATTCTCTGTATTTTTCATCCAGCGGATGCCCTATAACTACTATGTTTGCTTTAATTCTGCTGTCTCTAAGCTTAGGTGCGGCAAGGGCCATTTTTTCAAAAAGAGTAGATCCTGATGAAAGCAGAATTGTAGGCAGCACAGGGTCATAGCCTTCCGGCATTAATTTTAGTGCTCTTTCTTTATCTCCGCTTACAACCTCGGGGTTTATCGGCATGTAAACTTTATGTACGTTTTTATTATTTGCTGATGATTTAAATAATGGAGATTCTGGTAATGCCACAACAGTGGTAAATTTAGATAATTTTGAATCTGTTGGGGTGGATACAACTCCTACTGATGGAATACCTGCAATTTTGGCTGCAGTACATCCAACTACCGCCCCTCCACCTATTGATCCCACAACCACATCTGGCTTTACTTTCCTGTACAGGCTTAAAGCTTCAAAAACAGCCTGGATAATTTTAAAACCTCCCTTTACCAGGGTAAGTTTAGTAGCAGCGTGCCCTCCTGCTTGGGGAATACTTGTTTCATGCCATTTTATGCCGTTTTTTTCAAATAATAACCCTGGAGCGCCGTGATTCAGGGCAAATTCACAGCAAACTCCATATTTAGATAATGCTTTAGCTATATTAAGGGCAATTGCAGCGTCTCCTCCGATTCCTCGCCCTGTAACCATAAATAATACTTTCATTTATTCACCTTCTAATTAAAATTCTATAAATTGAAATGTTAAATACAAACTTTTTATCATCGATTAATTTTATTGAATGACTTTATTAATGTTAAAATTAGTTAATTCTAATTTTAAGTATATTAAATGGGGTTGTAATAGTTTATAGTGAATAATCATATATTTAAATTATGATAATTTTTGTTTGTATTACTTTAAACATGCAAAAACCATAGGTTTTTGCGGTTAAATAATCGATAGATTATTTAAACATGATTAAATGTAATTTTAGCAACTATATGAATTTTATGAGTCTAATGAGTTACGTTATTTGCTGTTAATCAAAATTAGTGGCTATATTATATAAATATTGTTGATACTGGTGATTTGCACAGAATTTAAAATAAAAATTTAATGGATTTTCTGGTTTTATTCGTACAGCACAGCACTGCCAGTAGCTGTTGCTATTATTGTACTTCCCTTAATCCCACCAACGCTTTTATAATCTATATTAACGCCTAAAATACCATTTGCACCCATTTTTTTTGCTTCACTTTCCAGGTTTTGCAGTGCCTCATTTCTTACCAGTCCTATTTTATATTCCATATTTGAACCGTTTTTTGAGGCAATTTTTTCTAAACGTGATGAATTCTCATCTTTTTCTTCTTTTAAGATGGCTTCTCCTGTAATTATTCCCAAATGTTGGGTTATATTTTTCCCGCTTAGGTCTGTTGTAGTCGCAAATAAAAGATCTAACTGGGGTAAATCTACATTTTTAGGTTTTTCTGCCATTTCTATTTCTTTTCCAAGCAGTTTTGACATTAAATTTCCTATTAATCCTATGACATAGGTTATAGTTCCGAGGAAAACAACGAACAGGAGATAATTCACAAGTATTGGGACTGCAGCTTGTACAGTAAGGGCAATACCTCCTAGTGTAAATAGATTGAGAGTTATTGGATTTTTGGGGAAAAACCATCCGTATATGTTGATGATAATAAATATTAAAAGGGCACTAATAGCTCCAGTACTCTTACCGTACTTTTTTCGGGCTATATAAGCTTCACTAAACCCTGC
The DNA here is from genome assembly GCA_002509665.1 of Methanobacterium sp. UBA8. Lineage (GTDB taxonomy): Archaea > Methanobacteriota > Methanobacteria > Methanobacteriales > Methanobacteriaceae > Methanobacterium_D. The sequence continues at coordinate 21,114 of DADN01000285.1, read as the reverse complement.
AATTAATGGAGATATTATAAACATGATGTTGAATCCGAAAATAACTAGATTTGCATATACACAGATAACAGCAGATGCAAACCCTAAGGAGGTTCCTATAATTATTGCAGCGATTCCCCATTTTTTATCTATGATATAATTTTTTATTGAAGTTAACAAGAGTTATCCCCCATTGTGGATATTATTCGTAGTGCACTGCGGTACCGTACATGGTAACCATGATAGTGTTTCCCATGGTTCCTCCAAGGTTATGGTAGGCTATTTGAACACCCAGTATAGCATTTGCGCCGGCTTTCTCTGCTTTTTCCTGCATGCTGGACAGTGCTAATTCTCTTGCTTTCTTCAATTCCTCTTCATAAGCTGAGGTTCTTCCGCCAACAACGTCTCTAACGCCTGAAAAAAGGTCTTTATATACGTTTGCACCTAAAAGTGCTTCTCCAGTTACTAAACCAAAGTATTCGTTTATTTTCTTCCCTTCAATATTTGGTGTATTTAAAATCAGCATTTTTAATCTTCCTTTTAATGTATAGACAGTAATATTGTCTATATGTTATGGGGGGTTGGTTATAAATATTTTGGTAAAAAAGAGAAAGTACTATCTTATTAAAAAGTGAAAAAAAGGAGTAAAGAAGTAAATTTACATCCGTCTTTCCATACGTCTTAAAATTATTTTATCACCTATAGCGTCAATCATATCCATGGAAATCATTCTTTCTGTGCCCATACCTAATTTTGATGAGATAGTACCTTCTTTTGCTATAATGCCTGTTACTCTTTTGCTCATTACATCTATTTCTAAATCGTCTACTACGCCTACTTTATCTCCTTTAGAATCCACAATATCTTTTCCAGATAAATCTTTTGCATGCATTCTATCACCTTTGTTTTTTAAATCAATTCAAAGATAATTTTAATCTTTGAACTGGACAATGGCCATAAGATAACTTTATCTGATAAGGCCATCACAACAACATAATTAAATCACGCGTTAATAATTTTTATAAAATAAGTATTATATAATTTGCTATTTTGTAATTTCAAAAAAGTTGGTTTAATCAATTAAATCGCCGTAAAAAAGGTATAAATTCTTGTTTTTAGATTCATTTCACTGATTTTAGCTTACGCTCCAGATCATTACTCCGTAGGGATCTATTTTTCTACCTTCTTTATGTATAAGTTTAAATTTACTTAAACCGGCACCATTTGTAAGATATAATCTTGTAAATATGGAATNNTTTGTGAACATGGAATCTTCCAGTTCTTTGTTCATGAGAACAGCAAGATAACTGTTATTTTCTTTTACTAAAATTATGCTGAATGAACTGGAATTGGAGATAATTCGATTTATTAAAACATCATTGTTTTGAACCATAATTAACTTGTGGGGCTCTAACACGTGAATCTGATTATTTTGAGTATATTGAAAGTTTGCATCTACTTTTGTCTCGTTTATCTGTGCAACAATGCCGTTTTGAGCTGAAATTATTGTTGTACCATTAACCTGCCTGGAAGTTGCTTGCTGTGCAGAATAACTGTAACCCTTTCCTGTATTGTTCTGGAAATTCCAGCTTCCAAAGTAAGACCACCAGTATGATTTGGGGAGAAGATACATGTTATTTAATAACAGAACATGTGGAACCGGTTTAGCCGGATGAGTATATTGCAACACAATTTTTGTCTGATCTGGAGTTAAATTATAATCTTTTGTGAGTATGGTCTGGGCTGCCTGTTTATCAACAGGTAAAATTTTATCCAGTATTTCAACACTCTTACCAGTGTTATGTGTGTAATTTTCAAGGGTTAAATAACCTTGATCGCCACTTGAAGTCAGCATTCTAAGTATTCCTGCCGATAAATCTTCATTATTCGTTAATAGCGCCTTTCCAACCCAGTAAGCACGCGGGGTGTTTTGTGACCCGCCATCAAATGTAACTGGTCTATCTGCCACTGCAGTAAAGAGGTGTCCAAAGTCCCACCATGAAGTTATAACTGTGTCTTGGGGTGTATTATATTTAATCCAAGTCAATGAATTGTACATTGAGTCATCAACAGTGGGATATATAGAATTTGAAAACATATATGATGAAGATAATGGAGCATATACTGCCAGTGCGATTAATATCAGGACTGCTGGTGTTAAATATAGTTTATTTGTGATATGTTTTGCAAAATAAGGTACCATTAAACCTACCAAAACTCCTGCACCTAACATTAGGGGGATTGAAAATTGTTGAATGAATCTTGACCCCTGTGTTAAAGCAAAACCTGTAATCAAAATCCAGATTGTAAATAGAGTTGCATATAACAAATAATTCTTTTTGATTAAATCAGAATTTACTGTTTTATCTTCACTTGGTTTTATCTTTTCAGCGTTTCTTTTAGTTTTACTTTTTTCATCTTTAACAGTTTCTGGTTTTAATTTCCATATAAGCCAGGGAATACTTAAAATACCAAAAATAAATGGTATGATGCCCCCTACCTTTCCTAAAATTTCTATAATAGATGGTATTTTAAGTTCATCTACAGATAGGTATACATTTGGATAACTGGCACTTTGGATAGATGCATGCAGCTGCGAATTCCCCACAGATCTTGTCAAAGTGTCTATAAGCCCAGAAGGTCCCAAATAAACACTTAATAAACTAATGCTTAAAAATATAAAGATAATCAATGAAGAAAATGCAGGCTGTCTTATAAAATATTTGATTTTATCAGAATAATAATTAAATGAGTTAAAGGTTCCCATTTCAAATATATAACTTGAAATTAGGAGATATACAACGGCTGTACTAACTAGGAGGTAGAATATGTACCACCAGCCCTCCCAGGCCGTTGAATAAACAAGCAGGAAAACTGCTGACAGTGCAACGTAAATTGATCTGGTTTTAATATTCTTTGCAGGTATACTTATGGTAAAAAATCCTACAATCAGGATTGGAAAAAGCATGTTAAACATGTCAGTATCAAAGAAACCTGCAAATGTATGGGTAAAATATGCTGGGACTGTACCAACTAAAATTCCTGCAGCTATTCCTCCATAATCATTGGTAATCCTTCTTACAAAAAAATATGCAGGAATAACAGCTAGAGAAGCTATAAATGGCGCTAACCAGATGGCCACTTCATTTAAAGGCACATTTGCAAATGAATTTGCTAATTTATAAGCAAATGATGTAATATAAACAATTAGGGGAGGATATACTGCAGGTCTACCTGATGGGAAATATGAGTGCATGTCCCATGAAGTGCCATTTACTATTAAATCGCCTAGATAATTGTGGCCAAGATAATCCTGAGTCAGCCTGTAATTGTAGTAGGAGTCCA
>DADN01000285.1:0-17693 GCA_002509665.1 Methanobacterium sp. UBA8 | reverse complement strand
TTATTATATATTATTTTAATAATTAATATTAATAATTAGCTCTAAAAATATTTAAATGTTTGCTTATGGCGTGAATACCTTTAAAATCATCAATTAAAGCTTCCAGACTAGCTCTAGAGTACAAAATTAAAGGAGCAATATGTATTAAATTTAGCCAATACTAAAACTCAAGATAAAATACTGTTATTGCATCATGGGGTGGAAACATTTGAAAAGACTTAAATACTTAAAAAAGACGATTTAGTTCTATGAAAGTAGCAAACTTAATTGTATATTTATGTGCTGTTGTACTGATAATTCTTGGAGTTTATAGTTTCGTTTACCTTAAAGATATTTATTCTGGAATAATATGGGTTTTATTTGGTGTAATTGTCGCTGTTTTAGGTTACAGAAGACTGAAATAAAATCTTAAAAAAATATTTTTGTTTTTAATTTTGAAATAGACTCTAAAAATTAGATTAGATTATTAAATAATACAATGCTTAAATTTTTAAATATTAAATTATAATTATCATTTATAAGCATAAGGATTATAAACAAGTCTCCTGAACCCTAAAATTTTAAATGTATGCCTTTTTATAATGATTTCACGCTTTCCGATAATGATTTTGCGTAGCAGGTCTCCAAGACCCCCTCCAGTAAGAACATCCATAACATAATCTCCAAAATATGGATTTTTTATCTCGAGTCTTTCCTCTAAAAAAATGTTCAGATTCTTTCTTCTTATAAATGCTGTAACAAATAATGAGAGGGTAAATAAGACTAATACTCCTAAAAAACTTCCAGCTGAATACCCAATACTGGAAACACTTCCGTAAACTCCACCTAATACTGCATAGGCAATCCCGAGTGCAACTGCAAATGAGTGATTTCCAATTTCACCCATCATGATCTTTCCTTTATAGTCAAGAGGGGCATAGCCAATACATGCTGCTAGAATAACAAGAGGAATATAATAAACTGATAATCCCAAAGGTATTGCTAAAATAAGCGCAAGAATGCACATAATAATTACAGTAGAACATGCGGCTCCGGGCTGCATATCTGCAATGTTTAAAGGCTGAATCATGAGTGCAATCAGGATTGAAGCGGGTCCAATATAAAAAAACCCAATTACAGCTACAGCAATCATTCCTATGCCTCTTGAAAGTTGGCCTATCTCAAACGGCAGCATATTAGTTTTTTTTCTCCCAACTAAATCATCTAAAAATGCAAAAATTCCGATTAATGCTACAATGCCGCTGTAAATTGGGGGGAAAAATAATAACAGGGCCATAAATGGTGCAATTCCAACAGCGCGGGGTGTCCCTCCCCTAATGCTCGTATATAAACTACTGCCACTTTTTTTAATAATCCAGTTAAACAGCAGTGTTAAAATAGCGGATATCAAGAATGCTAGAATGATCTCTGTATACATTAATTCACCTATATTAAAAATTAGGAAGGGAGATATATTAAACTTGTCAATCCCAATTTATGCAAAATATCTATATTTTCGCTAAAACTCTAGTTAGAATGTAAAAAATTTAAAGAAATGGAAAATTTATAATTTGTCCAGTATGTCAATAAACTGGCATGCGTCAGAATATTTCCTTTCATATGAATCCTTCTTATAAGTTTCATATACAATGGTTGAAATTCCCCGGCGTGCTATAGGCTTTGTAACGTATGCTGGACTTGATCCGCCTGGAGAATAAATTTCCAAAAAGGACATATTTTGGGTGATATTAGTTAAATAATTCATAGTTTCATTATTTTTAGAGATGGGATATATAAATCGATTGTATTTGTATCCAACAGATTCTCCTAAATCCTCGTGTATATCTACAACTATCTGGGGCTTAATTTTGATTACATCCTGCACTACAAATTTATTTGCCAGCAACTGTCCGTTCATTCTGCCTGTATTAAAATTCAATGCATTTTTGGTGACATGGATCTTGTAAAGGATATATTTTTTAGATAAATTTTTTGACCTGTCCTTTACTGCAGCTGCAGTAGCATTGTGGAATCCAGATTCACGTGGATGAACACCTGTAATTATTACAACGGTTTCATTAGAATTCATGTCTCCATAAACTTCTTTTTCCACATAACCATAACTTGTATTGCCTATAACCTCTTCAACGGTTTTATTGTCTAAGGAAATATTATTTGAAGCTTTATTCCAATCTAAGCCTATAACTAATAAAGCTAAAATGATAAATATGATAATTAGACTAATTCCAGTTATTCTTTTTATTAATACTCCTCCAAATGGTAAAGTTTTTTGTTTATTCAATATATCTTAAAAACTTTACTTTTAAAAGAAAAGAGTTGGGACTATTAGATTAATCTCAAATAAAACAAAAAAGGTTATATGTTAATATTTATCTCAAACTGTACCTTAAAATAGCTGCAATTCCGCCTAATGCTTTTAACTGTTTCCCACCTTCGTGTTCGCTGCTTACTACTGTTACTTTACCACCTGTGCTTTCTGTAAGGTTCATAATATTTTCAGTATCTTCTTCACGTACTTTTTCATCTAATACAAGCAGCCGTTCTACTGCACCTGCATTAGATGCACTCGTGACTTCGTTTTTCCCATATGCAGCTAAATTGGATGATTTCCCAATTTCTTCCAGGACTCTTCCCATTAATCTCATTTCCTGAGCTATTCGACCTTCGGTAGCCATTTGTTCGATTGTACCTTTTTTAAGGACTTCTCCTATTCCAACTCGCCCCCCGGTCCCTGTATTTTCAACTGTCGCAATATTGGCAAGTTCTGGATATTTTTGGCTTAAATAATCGTAAAAGTCACTTTTTCCAAATCCAGGCCCAGCAATAACAATGCCTTGGATATCTTCAAACCCGAGTAAAGTTTTTGCAACTTCATCAAAGAAGTTAGCTATATTTTTTCCTCTATTTTTGGAGATAACCCTTTTTCCAGATATATCTCCTATTATAGGTCCGTAGTATTCTATGCCGTATTGTTTGATGATTCCAAGATCTGCAACATCCTCTTCAATGGCTACAATAATTGCTGATGGCTTTTTAGATGATTCAACAGCATCTTTCAGTCTTTTTATAACCCATCTTGACCATTTTTCCTTTGTTATCCTTATTGAATATTTTAGTTTCAAATCAAGTGTATGATGAGTTCCGAGGGGGACCAGATCTTCGGGGCCTTGCTCTATTATCCCGGTAGCCCTTAATTTTCCTGTGTATTTGTGAAAATTTATACTTTCTACTCTTATCCCCATATAAAATGTTTTTTTTATGCCTCTNNAATGCCCCTGTCATTCCTTAAACGTTCTCCTGTTGTGTCCTGTATTCTGCGGGTAGTTTTAGATGATATTAAGTCTCCTGGCTCTATAATATGTGATAAATGCCAGAGGTCGTCTAATGTTTCAGGAACAATTTCAATTACTCCTCTTTTCCTATCTTGATGAACAATACGCATTTTCACACCATTTAAACTGTTATTTTAAGAATTAATCCTGTAAAATTAACTTTTTGAAAATTTCTTCTTTGGATTATTTATCTCTTTAATTAAATATTTTTTAGATCTCTATTTAAAACGATTTTTTCTTTATAATCTCTTTTATTTCTATTATTTAATTTTAAAAGAAAAATAAATTTTGATTTTACTATTTATTAATTATTTTCTCTATTTTTATATATCTTCTCCTAAGTTATGAAAAAATTGAAAAATTAACCAGTAGAATGTTATAAATCCATTTTTCTGTTATAAAGATTCTATTTTTTTATAATCAAATGTTTTTACTACAAATTACTTTTAATCCTCATCAGTTTTCATTTTAAATAGAATATTTTATCTAAATATTTTCAATTTTTAACATATGTAAAACAAGTATTTTATATNNACATATGTAAAACAAGTATTTTGTCTCATACAGTGTATTTAATCTTAAATTCATTAAAGATAATTAGCTGCTGATTTTTTTCCATAAATTTTTGAGACTATTTTTTCCTTTTTTATAGGCATAAATTTCTAAAAAACAGCCAAAACATATATTGTCAGATTATTGTACTTGGAAATTATTTAAATAGCATATTTTAAAATTATATAATAATTATGGCAGTATATTTATGAATATATGTTCCGTAAGCTGTGCTGTGTATAGATAGCTATATAAACCATATTTGGAGGTATTAAATGAGTACCGAGTTAGAAAATAAAATAAAAGAAGCATTAAAAGATGTTAAGCCATGGCAAAGAGTGCCAACTACTGTAGAAGGAGTATTTCTGGTCAAGACTCCTGCAAATGATAATAGGGAAACAATAATGGTAGAAATCAATCCATTAAACGAGAGAGGTACCTCTATGAAAAGAAAAGGTCTATTTTTAAAAAGTTCCTCCGAGTTTGAAGGTTTTGGAAGTGTTTTTAAAAACGATAGAGTCCTGGATCTTTTGGATGCTATTGAAGGCATAGCCGGAGGAGCTAAGAAGAAAGAAATTAGGGCTATTGAGATATGAAAGCGCCACTTCAATTTAAACATTCAACTTTTTATTTTTATATTTAACATTTAATCATACAATTTTAAGCCGCTCATTCGATGATCATATGCATGAATCATATTTATGGAGATTATCTTAAAAACATGTAGTTTAATTCAGGATATTCCATANNACAAATTTTGTATGGAATTAGATTTAGGTGAAGTAAAATATAATTGAAAGATTTTTGATTATTTAAGTAAATTTTAGTGTCTTGCTGCTCTAGCGAAGCCTTGAAATTTAGTTAATGCTTTTTTGTTGGTATTTTCCATCTTTTTTGCTTTATGGTTAGAAAGAGACATTTTAATATAATTATTCAATTCACTCTTTTTGAATGGTTTAACTAAATATTCATAGGGTTCTATTAGGGGGGCATGCTTTGCTACTTCACTGTAAGAATATGCAGTCACATAAATTATTGGGATATCTAATTTATTTTTTATCTGCTTTGCAGCGTCTATACCATTCATTTTCCCTTTTAAAGTTATATCCATTAGTATTAAATCTGGTTTTAACTGGTTAGCACATTTAACCGCATCTTCACCGGTACTAACAGTATCTGCTATTATATACTCCAGATCTAGCAATTTTTGTTCTAAGGCCATTGCAACGATGATCTCATCCTCAACTATCAGAATTTTTTCATCTGACACATAATTCCTCCTATAACATAAATTTGAGTTTTTTAACCTTTACTACAATGCATTATTGTATATTTTGTCTATTTACAAATCTTAATAAGAAATTACTTGCTTTTGTAGTCGAAATCTTGTAAAATCTCCCATAAATTTGGGGATAAACTGATTTTGCATTATTATAAACACAAAATCAACTAAAAAAATAAAAGATGTTGTTACTGTATTATTAAAGAATATATATTGTCTTTTAGCATTATCTAAAATTTCATTTTGATTTATATCAGTTATTACTTTACTATTAAATGATAATCTTGAAATAAATCTTGTTATACTCTTATTTTTTAACATAATGCTTTTTAAGTTATTTTCACATGTTATTATATATTGGTCAGGTTCTTTGTGGGATATATCACACAGAAATTAGGAGATAATCCTAAATAACAGACTTGTACGAATTAATCCCAAAATTTTCACTAATTTAACTATTTTTTTATATAAGGTAGTCATAAAAAAAGAGTATAAAATAAATCTAATTATATTAAAAAAATGAATTGGAGATTTTTCCTTGAAAATTGCAGTAATTGGGGGTACACGGGGATTAGGTGAGTGGATTGCTAGATTTTTAAAAAGCAAAGGGTTTGATATAACTGTAACGGGAAGAGATGAAACAGCTGGAGAAAGAATTTCAAAAAAATTGGGAGTTGGTTATACTCACAGCAATACCGGTGCAGCATCACAGGCCGATATAGTTATATTATCAGTTCCTATCGATGTTATGCCATCTGCTATAAAAGAAGTGGCTCCTGTCATGAAAAAAGGCTCTTTAATTATGGACGTTACTTCTGTTAAAGAAGAACCCTCCCAGATCATGCAAGAATATGCTCCTCAAGGTGTTGAAGTCTTACCAATTCATCCAATGTTTGGCCCAAGGATACGGTCTTTAGATGGTCAGGTTATTGTACTTACACCTACTAATAAAGGTAAATGGTATACTAAGATTTATAATTTCTTTGAGGAAGAAAATGCACGTATAATAGTTACAACTCCTGAGATACATGACCAGATGATGAGCATTGTGCAGGGCCTGACTCATTTAGCTTATATTAGTATTGCAGCAACTATAGAAAGGCTTGATGTAGATATTAAAGAGTCTCGAAATTTTGCAAGCCCTGTTTATGATCTTATGGTGGATATGATTGCAAGGATTGTAGCTCAAAATCCTTACCTTTACTATTCAATACAAACCCATAACAGATATAATAAAAAAACCCATGAAACATTTATTTCCATTTATAAAGAGCTTAATAAAATGCTTTCAAGTGGAAATGAAGAAGAGTTTGTGAAAGTTATGGGGTCTGCCGCAAAGCACATGGATGATCTGGAAGCTGCCCTGGGAAGATCTGATAAAGCAATATCTGCTTTAACGGAGGAAGTTAATATCCTTAAAAATTCTTTAGGTAAAGAAGTAGGTTTAAGACATATATACTCTGGAAAGGTACATATTGGGATTTTAAAAGAATTATATCATGATTTTTTAACTTTAAACTTTAATGACAAAGAAACAAAGCTTAAATTATCTAATGTGGAAGTTTTAAGTGATAAAGAAATATACAAGTGGAAGGTTGAAAATTATCTTCATAAAACTTACTCTGTTTCTGCTGTATTTCCAGAAAACTGCAGTCCCGATATTATTGTAAATACAATCGAAGGCTTAAAAGGGGTAATTAATGCTTCAATTGAGGATATATATCGTGGAAGTCAAATATCCTCTGGAAATATAAGCATTACTATTAAATATGATGTTATAAACTCTGATGCTCGGTTTGATGTTGAAAATCTCTTGAAAGGGTTTGGGGGAGTTATAAGGTGAATTGGATTTAAATGGATTTCAATGCTCATGTTCAGGTTACGCAGGTGATGTAATTATATTTACAAATGTATCATGAAGTAAACTCTAGTTTAAGATAATTAAAATTACAATTTAACATTAATCCATGATATGGGCATGAGCGTATTTTAATATTTCATCTGGGCCAATAACTAACTGAAAACTATTTTTTAGGAGTATTAGGTTGATTTGCAAGATTAAATTAATTAATCAGCGATAAATTATTATAATAACAAATATAAAATAGTTAATAATGATTTTTCGGTTAATTCAAATAGTTTTGCCTAATGATAAAAAAGAACAAACTAAAAGAATAATAGAAAAAATGGATGTAATGGATTATTCATATTCTATGTTTTCTAAAACCTATTTAAAGTTTGATATCATTGTTAAAATGGATAGATCTGAAGAATTACTGGAAATATTTCAAAAAGAGTTTTCGGGGCTTGATGGTTTCAGAATAATAATAATTCCAATAGAGACTTACATTCCCTTTCCTGAAGAGGAATCGAATAGTGAGAATCTAAAAATGAAAAAATCATCTGAAAGGATCAGTAGGGAAGAGATATATGCACATGTTTCTGAGATGAGCCGGCTCACTAGGATATACATGGTTCTTGTTGCGGCATCAGCTTTTGTTGCATCAATTGGGCTTTTAAATGATGATGTGGCAGTAATAATTGGTGCAATGATTATAGCTCCGCTTTTAGGCCCTAATATAGGTTTATCTTTAGCGACTGTTATGGGAAATAGGAAATTTATTGTTAGATCTGTTAAAACTAATTTAATAGGGTTTTTTATTGCAGCTGCTGTTTCTATAGTGGTAGGAATGATTTTTGCAGTGAACCCTCAGAATCCTTCCATAGTTTTGAGAACTGATATTGGGAGGGGAAGTTTTTTCCTTGCTTTGGCATCAGGACTTGCAGGGTCTTTAGCTTTAACTACGGGGTTAACCAGTGCGTTAGTTGGTGTGATGATTGCAGTGGCACTTATGCCCCCACTTGCTGCATTTGGTCTTCTTATAGGATCAGGGAATTTTTATCTGGCATTTGGTGCATTTTTGCTGTTTTTAGTTAATTTAATCAGCATTAACCTTGCAGCGACTGTTTCATTTATGGCGCAAAATATTAAGCCAATCGAAGAGGAAGAATCTAGAAAAGCAAAAATAATTGCCCGAAAATCGATTATGTTATTGGCGTCAATTTTAATTATTTTGTTTGCACTAATAAGGCTTCATATAATTTATTAAGGTACGAATGAAAAGCATTGTATTATGTACATGTTTTATACTTCTGTAATGAGGTATATTTGAGCCATGTAATTGTATGAAAAATTTAATTATTTTTAATAATATAATTATAATCAGTGTATCTGGTGGATTTTATGGCTTATCGATTGATCATAATTGTTATACCGGAATATGGAATTTTGAAGGAAATCAAAAATATATTAAAGGGATATGATGTGCTTAATTACTGGGATGTTCAGTCTTCAGGTGAACAGATAGTTATTAATGTAATTATAAGGCGTGAAAAGACAGAATCTTTAATTAACCTTTTACAAAAACGATTTTTAGATTTAGAAGGTTTTAGAATAAGTTTAGTCCCGGTAGAAGCTTCACTTCCAGTACCTGAACCTATTGAAAAGGCAGTGTCAAAACAAGAAGGGCCTCCGGACGAAAGTGACAGTACCCTTGAAGAATTAACAGACCGTCTTGACCCACGAGAACTTGTAGATAGGCTGAGCCGCCATGAAATATATTCAAATATATCTGATCTCGCCAGGTTATCCAAGGTTTACATGCTTATGGTGATTTTATCATCTATCGTGGCAACTATCGGCGTTTTAAATAATAACGTTGCAGTTATAATTGGAGCTATGGTAATTGCACCATTTTTAGGCCCAAATATGGCTTTATCTCTCGCTACCACGTTAGGAGATACAGAATTAGCTCGAGAATCAATTAAAACTAACTATTTTGGGCTTTTTATAGTTTTTATATTATCTATGTTATTAGGATTACTTTTTACAGTTGATACCAGTGTTCCAGAAATTGCACTGCGGGCTAAAACTAACCTTGGAAGTATAACTCTAGCTTTTGCATCAGGTATTGCGGGGGCATTGGCATTTACCGCAGGTTTCAATACTACTTTAATTGGGGTAATGGTTGCAGTGGCATTGCTCCCCCCACTTGTAACCTGTGGATTATTATGTGGCTCTGGACATTTTTCTCTGGCATTAGGGGCATTTCTATTATTTTTTATAAACCTGGTCAGCGTTAATTTAGCTGGTGTTGTAACATTTAAAGCTCAAAAAATCAGGCCTATCCGTCCTGAAATGACAATTAGGGCTAAAAAGATGACATATATCGCGCTAATACTATGGACTTCCTTACTTTCCATATTTATAATGTTAATTCTTATTTACAGAGGAATATTCGGTGTGTTATCGCTGGGATGATCTATGATTTTTGTGGCATGGAACAGGGATTTATTCTTTCAGCCATTTCCAAGCAGAATCGATATCTTCTGAATAAAAAAATCGTGCTTTTTTGGAATAAAAAGGCTCTGCAAGTGTTGTAATCCATTTTTCCCAGGTTTTATCTCCCACGATAGCCATTTTATCTATTTTATCGTGGTAGTCACGGCCAAAGTTGATATCAGCCATCCATGCCTCTATATTTTCCCATTTAAATTGCCTCAAATCAAGAAGCATTGAAATGGATTCTTCCTTATCTACAAGAGATTTAACCTCAGGCACAAGAACTTTATAATCTTCTTTAGTGACAGTACCTATCGCTTTGAAACCCAATACTTTACCTTCACTTTCACTCATTTTTTCAATCATGTTTCAATCCTCACAGATTTTAAAATTTATTAAATTAAGTTTATTCTGAAGTTTCGGATAGTTTTTTATTAGTTCAATTTTATGGAGTGATCTACATCTATTTAACTTTATAATGCTTTAATTATCATGGATTTCATTTTCTAATTTTTCTTCAGCTTTTTTAATATCTTTCATTTTTCCAGTAGGTTTTACTATGGGCTTGACATGTTTTCCTGTAAATTTAGTGTATATTATTTCAATAACAAAGGCTGATACTACCAGTACTGCGAGTATTAAAATATTAAAGGGGGATGTAAGTGCAGTTTGCCATATCAGTGCAGCCAATGCAAATAAGCATGTTGCAGCGCCTAAAATGGGAAGATATTTGTTACTTGAAGTCTTTGCATGTACCTTCAGGTTAGATAAGTTTACTGCTGCGAAAATAATTAAGAAACCTCCACTCCCCATTGTGGCAATATTGGATATGTCAAAAATATTGGCTATTACTAAAGTAATCGCAGATGTAAGTAGCAATCCGCCAATAGGGCGGTTCCAGATTTTATTTTCTAGTTCAACAGGTAACTCTCCTTCTTTAGCGATGATATAGCTAACTCTTGCATTTCCATAAAGAGTAGCGTTAATTGCTGAACCTGTTGAAAGGAGTGCAGCAATTGCCACAAGTGTAAATCCAATGACTCCCAGAAATGGCTGTGCCGCCGCTGCAAGGGCATAATCTTTTGCAGCTACAATCTGGTTTACTGGTAAATTCCCGACAGTTACAATTGATATAAGAATATATAATGCCACTACAAATATCACAGCAGAATAATAAGCTCGTGGTAATGTTTTTGATGGATCTTTTACGTCTTCTGCAGCATTTGCTATGAGCTCAAATCCTTCGTAAGCTACAAAAATAATCATTCCACCTGCAACGAGTGAAATAAAGGGAGCCCATGTGGATGGTTGTAATTGGCCAGTATTTACGCTCCATATTCCAGTTAGTACAAAAAGCAGCAAAATAGAAATTTTGATCCCAACGATCCATTCTTCTGCCTTCCCGACGGCCTTTGCCCCTATAATGTTTAGCAATGTCATTAAAATTATGATTCCGGTGGTACCGATGTGTCGCCATACCATCTGTGATTCTGCTGGGAAAAAGCTTGATAGGTAGCTACCGAAGGCAAAAGAATAAAGTGAAAGCATTATGATATAACTTAAAAAGAGAAGTACATTCAGCCCTCCTGTAGTTAATCCTGGACCAAAAGCTTGATCAAGAAATTCAACAGTTCCACCTTGACTTGGGTAGGTTACAGATAATTTTGCGTAGGAATAAGACGTAATTAAAGCTACAATACCTGCTAAGGCAAATGCAACGTAGGTTCCGCCCCCTGCAAGCTGCACGGCAAATCCTAAGACTGCAAAGATACCTCCTCCTACCATTCCGCCGATACCAATTGAAATTATAGATAACAGTCCTAAAGGTCCTTTTTTACTCATTTTAAGTATTCCGGGAATTGATATATATTAAAATATAAAATTAAATACATTTAAAGAATTATGGGTGTTTTTTAGAGTATAAAATGAAATATGTTAGCTTGAATCCTTTATAATTTAATTAATTCGGTAAATATTCGCTGTATTTAAAAATATGAGTTTATTGTTATGTTCTATTTTTTCTCCCATTTTCCGGAGCTCCCCTTTTTATACGCTCAAAAATTCGTAGAATTTTAGAAAAATGTAAAACATTTTTCTAACTCCCAAAAAATCGTAGATTTTTTGAGGATTTTTGGTGTTTGAAAATCGTAGCTTACAAACACAAAGTGTTTGTGCCCCAAAATTCGTAGAATTTTGAGGGATTTTCAACCGTAAAAATTTTCAATTTCTTGAACCGCAAAATCGAATATTTTGCAGGCCAAAACATGAAATGTTTGAGGGCTCATTTTTTACTGCAGCCCATGCAACTTTATGGGAAGTTTGCTCTCTTGATTCGTTCCCTCTGCGTTCTTTTGATTCTTTATACTGATCCCAAACATTGTTAAATGCTTTCAAATAAATTTCTTTGGCATGTTCTGGTAAATTTTCCTTTACCTGTGCGGGTAAATCTCCTTTATTTTTATATGACAAATACTAACCTCATTTTTTAAGTTTTGACCAGTATTAGTTTGATTTTAATCAGTATTAATTATTTCTAAAAAAATAATATTTTTTAAGTATGAACTTCAAAAGTGTAACCCAAACATGAAAAGTGAATTTTTAAAAGTATCTGTGCGAAATTCTGGTTTATACTGTAAATTATGTAATTTAGCAGTTATCTTATCCTAAGATAACCAATTAAAAAAGAGGTGATAACATGGCACGTCGTGGTGGAACCCGCCGTGGTGGAATAACTTCCGAGATAGAGAAGTCTTTAAAAGGTATTAGTTTTCCAGCAAATAAACAGGATCTAGTTCAACAGGCAAAAAGCAACCATGCAAGTCGTGAAATTATAAAAGATATACAGAATTTACCTGAAGATCGGTTTAACTCTCCAATAGATATAGCCAAAGCGTGGGGTGAAGAAAAAAGAGGTGAACAGACCACACGCAGTGTTGGAACCCGTCGTGGAGGAATAACTTCTGAGATAGAGAAGTCCTTAAAAGGCATTAGTTTCCCGGCAAATAAACAGGATCTAGTTCAACAGGCAAAAAAGAATAATGCAAGTCAAAATGTTCTACAGGCTATAGAAAATTTACCTGAAGACAAATTCAAGTCGCCTACAGACGTAGCTAAGGCATGGGGTGAAGAAAGAAGAGGAATGTAATTTTATTTAATAATTTCTTTTTTTTTTAAAATAATTTAATGGATTTCTAGTGGATCCACGGTAAAATTAAAATAAGCCCAGAATATAATAAAGCTCCTGTAAAAAAGGATAGAGGTTTACCTGTTCCTGAGTTGGGTACTTCATCTTTAATTACATTAAATAAAACTGCACCTGCAATAAATGCTAGCAGTACATAAGCCTCTGATGTCCGTTCTGGAAATAATATTGATAAAGACCATCCCAATATTGGCATCAGTGCCAGTAAATAACGCCCATATTTTACGTAAAGTGTACCATAGTGTTCTTCCATAGACCTGTCTGAAATAAAAAAGTGGAGTGAAAGCGCTATTGTATAAATTACAATCCCCCAGCCGGTTGTTAAAATCTCAAATCTTAGGGAATAACATATTATCAGGCTCACAACTGCAGTTAAAATTATATGGAGAAAAAACACGTTTCTAGAAGCATTTGTTTCTTTTAATGATTTGGTTGTTTGTTGGGCTTTGTAACCCCTTGATTTTAATGCAAGATATTCCAGTACAAAGAACACTAAAAATCCAATAAATGCCACTCCAAAAATTGCCTTTTCCAGAAATATCATTATTAGTGGGCTGTTACCAAGAATAGCATGGAGATGTGGGTCTGCATTTTCAATTAGGGGTAATAAATCTAAAAATACATATGCTGAAGCTACTCCTCCAGAAAAAGATAGTATTTTCTTTTTATAACGTTTTGAAAACCCGTAAATTTTGGGTGAACTCAAGTGGACAAATACGAAAACCAGTGCTACAATTAATGCCAGTAAAACTATCTGTAATTCTGAAGTCATAAACAATACTTCCAGTTATTTATACATTATATGGATTCATTTATTCCTTTTTTAACCAGATATCAGTTCACAGGATAACTGGTTAGAAATCTTAAACTCATGCCGCATCATAAACCATTAAGTGGGAAATTTATATGAGTTTAGATCATACCTGTGGTAAAAAAAGAAATGATGAGTAATTTAAGGTTCATAAGTTAGCGGTTAAACTAGTTGGATAATGGTAAAATAGTTGGCTGGCTTAGTTTTATGATTTACACTCAATTTATTAATTACCAGACTCCAAGTAGTCTGAGTATTATTATAATGACTATTATAACTATTAGCCAGTATAATATAGAATATTGCCCTCTATCATCCATTTTTAATCACCTTCTGTTATTTAGGCTGTATTGCAATATAAGGACTTAACTTCTTTAAATACGCTATCTGGAAAGAGATCCTCTTAAAACTATTTTGTCTCCCACGGAGTCAACATTAGTGTATGATACCACTTTTTTATCCCCTAGTCCCATTTTGGTTGCATCTCCTCCTTCAGTAATTACCAGAGATTCAACTTTGTCAGATTCAGGGTTCCGTTTTACGTCGCTTATCTTTCCAATTCTATTTCCAGAATCATCCACAACTTCTTTTCCTTTTAATTCNNTAATTCGTCAGACATTTTCATATTATCACCTTTTTGCAATGTTTGAATTAAGATAATTGTGGCTTTTTAGGCTATTAATATTATAAATCTAAATATTATTATTATTTTCTATCGGGGAATTTTAATTATTAATGCTCAATTTATAGTTCAAAAGCAGTGATATTACCTATTATTGAAATGAAATATTTGTCTAATTTCATAATATATTAGAATCAACTGTTAATTTTTCATTATTTAGTAATTTAACTTAAATTAGAGCGAATAATATTTATTTTATTGAATTAAATTAATGGAATAAAATTAAATGGGTATATTCATTTTTTCATTAAATTGTTTGATATCTGTACAAATGGGCTTTAAATCAGTACATTTTAATAACAATAGCGACATAATTAATAAAGTATATTTGAGAAATATTAAAAAGGTATGATAAAAGTGTATGGAAGAACAAATAAAGGGCTTCTGGCATTGATTATAATTATAATCATTATAATCGCAGCCGGTGTATATCTTTATTATGCGCAAAGTTCCAATCGCAATGTACAAACCAGTATGAACAATTCAACCAATCAAAGTATGGGAAATAACAGTGCAAATACGACTTCTGCTGCAACAACAATTTCTATCCAGAACATGACATTTAATCCCAACCAAATTACAATTAAATCGGGTACTAATATCCAATGGGTAAATAATGATAATGTGCAACACCAGATATCGAGTGACAATGGAGCATTCCAGAGTAATACATTAAATCCTGGCGATAGTTATAACTTCTTCTTCGCTAAAACTGGTATTTATGGTTATCATGATGCATTAAATCCTACAATAACTGGAACCATCATCGTTCAATGAGATTAAATATAACATTAAGATTAATTATTTTATTTTTCTTTTTATATTGACAAATATCTATTTTTATTCACACATAGGCCTATTTATATACATCGACTCCTTCTCGGCTCAGAAGCTTGTAGAATCGAACTTTTATGGCATCAATTATGAAAAATGCAGTTAAAGCCTCTGCCCAGATAATACCTGCTAAAAACCAGCCCATGGCAGGCAGCAGTATTCCATAAACTGTAATTAAGGTGGCTATTGTTTGTGTACCTACAATGGCTATAAATAGTGGCAGTGCGGGTTTGATCTCCCAGAAGTGGCCCTTTGTTCTGGCCATAAAAACAGTTAAATGACCTGCAACTGAGAGTTTAAGATAAATAAAAGATTGAAGGACGGGAAGAGATAATTTTAATATGTTAATTCCCAGATAAAGGACAAAAAATGATTCTATAACTCCTAAGACTCCAAGAANNTGAATATTTTACGTTATCGTAAGCGATTGTCATAATTGGTGCATCATTTAACAGTGCTAGTAAAACAATCATCAAAGCTGTAATTGGGTAAAACTGGAATATGAGAATAGATAATGTAATGAAAAATAAAACTCGGATGGTTTCTGTTATCCTGTAAATAGAATAATTGTTCATCCGCTGGAAAATTTTACGGCTTTGTTTAACCGAATCAATTATTATGGAGATCCCTGGTTGGGTAAGAACAATTGAAGCAGCTGATTTGGCAGCATCTGTTGCTCCTGCTACTGCAATTCCAACATTGGCTTTTTTAAGTGCAGGAGAGTCGTTAACACCATCTCCAGTCATACCTACAATATGTCCTTTATCCTGAAGTAATTCAACTATATGATATTTATGTTCTGGGAAAACCTCTGCAAACCCGTCTGTTTCCTCAACAATTTTCTCTGCTTTTCTATCTGTTTTATCGACAAAGTCTTTGGGAATAATGATGTTAGTTCCAAGATTAACCTCTCTAGAGATCTCTTTTGCAATTGCTATATGGTCTCCAGTCACCATTTTTACATCTACTCCCATTGATTCGGCGGTTTTTATGGTTTCTGCTGAATCTTCACGTGGGGGGTCGTAGAGCCCAAAAAGACCTGCATACTGCCATTTTCCTGATTTATCAGTTATTGCAACTCCAAGTGCACGATATCCTTTTTCAGCGAATTTATCTACATATTCATTCATTTTATCTGCGATTTTTTTATCTTCACCTGTAAGAGATAATATGACCTGAGTTGCACCTTTAGAAACTTTAAAATGTTTACTTTCACTGGCTATTGAAGCTTCAGTGCGCTTTGAAACTGGATCAAATGGCTTGAATTTATTTATTTCATATCCTTTTATTTTAATAGATTTTTCTCGTGCTTTGGATAATACTGCAACATCTATTGGATCCTTACTGTCTTTTGGTGATGCTAGTTTACCGTATAGAAGTACATCGTCCTCTTTAAATCCATCAAATGGTTTTATTTCTCCAAGTTTTAATTCATTTTTGGTAATTGTACCTGTTTTATCAGTGCATAAAATATCTACACCTGCCATTTCTTCAATGGCTACTAATTTACTAACAATTGCTTCTTTTTTTGCTAAAGCTACAGCTCCCACTGCCATTGTAATAGAAAGAACTGCAGGTAGAGCTACAGGTATTGATGCAACTACCAGTACAAGTGCGAATTCAAGTGTATCAAAGAAACTTTGATGTCTAAATAATGAAGCAATGAAAATAGCTGTTACCATGATGGAGGCAAGTATAATTAAATAATCACCAATTTTAATGACTGTTTGTTGTAGGAAACTTTTAGTTTCAGCTTTTTCTACTAACTGGGCAGTTTTTCCAAAATAGGTATTCATTCCAGTTGAAGTTACAAGAGCATTTGTTTCGCCTTGATTTACTACTGATCCTGAATAAGCAATATCTAAAGATTTTTTATCTGCAGGAAGAGATTCTCCAGTTAAGGTAGATTCATCGGCTGAAATATTATCATTTATTTTTGAATCTGCAGGGATAATGTCTCCAGAACCAATATGAATAATATCACCAGGAACAAGTTCTTTGGCAGATATTTCCTGCCATTTGCCATCACGCAGTACCCTTGCTTTTAATGCTAGTTTTTCTTTAAGTAGTTCAATGGCATTACTTGCTTTATACTCTTGCCAGAACCCTACAATTGCATTTAAAGCGAGCAGTGTTGCTATTATTCCTAAATCTGCCCAGTGTTGAATTGCGGCAGATAAGATAATTGCTACTTCTATAAGCCAGGGCATTGGTCCCCAGAAATATTTAAGGAATTTAATAAGAGGATTTTCTTTTTTTCCTGAAATTTCATTAGGTCCATATTCTTGAAGTCTTTTTTGGGCTTCAGATGATGATATTCCATTCTTACTTGAAGATAATTTTTTTAATAAATCTTCAAAGGACTTCTTTTTTGCTTCATCTGCATTTATAACTACTTTATCCATATTAACCATTTAAAAATTCTTTATGTGAACCAATTATACTTAAATTATAGGTATAATCAAATATAGGCGAATTTATAAGTTAATATTATAAAATATCGATTTTAATCTTTATTTTATATCTAAATTGAAGCATGGGGCTATAATTTTTAAAGTTGTTAACTAAATTACATATATTATTATTAACAATATATTATATGGTGTTTATTGTTAAAAATACTGCACATATGATGCTTAAAACCAAAACATTTATA
>DADN01000146.1 GCA_002509665.1 Methanobacterium sp. UBA8 | reverse complement strand
AATATAACAATTGTTATATTACATGATAAATATAACGATCGTTATATAATTACCTAAATATATTTAGGTAATTAACAGCCCTAAGAGGTGCTAGATATGTGTAGTTGTAGATAGAACATAGAAAAAAAACAAAAACGGGTTACAGTATTGAGAGATAAAAATATCGATTCAGAGGTGCTGTAAATGTGTAGATGTAACTAAAACATTAAAATTCAAAATCAAACTTCGTATCTGCAAAAAGGAAAATAAAAATTTAAAAATTATACCAAGAGGTAAAAAATGACTAAAGCGTTTATCCTGGTAGATGCAGAGATTAGCAAAATAGAAGACGTTTCCAAAGAACTTGAAAAAGCAGATTTGGAAGTATACCCTCTCTTTGGTAATCATGATTTCATAGTTATAACCGAGTTTGGGGATTCTAAAACTACTGCTGCAAATCTACTTGAGAAAATTCATCCTATCGAAGGAATAATTAAAACAAAAACATTAATTGGTTCCGATATAAAATCTGAACAAACATAAGGATACACCTCCTAAACTAAAGCCATTATGTATCCTATTGAATTAAATCAGAAAAAAATATGGAAATAAACAGCGATTAAATCCCTTGAGGTGCTGGAAATGTGTAGATGTAAATAAAGGAAAGACATTGGAAATGTATGTTTTAAACGGGGCGCATCTTCCAAACCCCGTTTAAGACCCCTTACTATTATTCGCTCAAATCTTGTAAACACTATTAATTGAAAATAAATTCATCCTCTGCCACGTATGAGTTATCACCTTAATCAATTAATAAAGGGTTCTAAACAAGTATCTATACAAAATAAATCAAATCTGCCATATAAAACCTAACCGAAGATATTATTTCCAATGCATGAAAATCGACTTCGGTTAGGAAATTATGCCTTATCTAAAGTTATTTTTGAATTACTTAAAAACCAAAATGAATTAAATTCTAAATTCAAGAAGAAATGTCACTCTCATTTTTCAAGGCAGCTAATTCTTTCAATCCTGTATCTATAAAAGTAGGTGCCACATAAGCCTCTACCCCATAAGATGCCAGAGCATTAACAGCTGCAGGACCTATCTGGCTTGCAAGTAATGCTTCACAGTCTGAAATTAGTTCCGCACTTCCAGCCATTGCCTCATCCGTATGACCTCCCACGTCACATGCAGGTGTGTTTTTTCTGATTTCTAAAAATTTATACTCACCTTCATCATCAATTTCAAATATCATAAACTGCTGAGCCATGCCAAAATGCTGGTTGACATATTTTCCGTCGCTGCTTGCGACTGCTACTTTAAATGACATCATATCATCCTTTAATTTTAGTTAATTAAATCAAGTTTCCTGTATTTATTCTGTTTGAAATAGGTGTTATTTCAATGTATAACAATTGTTATATTATATAATAAATTCAGTTATAAATTTTGTTATGAAACCACAAATATGCCCAAATATCTTCAGAAGTTGTTATAGCACAACAAAAAATTATTAGATAAATTTTATTAAATTTATCTTGTTTAAAATGCTGATTTAAAATTATCTCACTTTAGCAAGCACGGTACATGGAGCACTGTCAATTCCTTTGATCTGCCATGGAACAAGGATTATACTTTCTAAATCTTCATTTTTGACATTGCCGAGCCTCATATCCTCAATTAGAAGTAGAGGTTCACCAAAATCCTTGCTTTTTTTAAAAGCATTTACGTGCACTTCTTTTGCTGATTGTAGATTTTGATAGCTGGACATAGATACACAGTCTATACCAATACATCGGACGTTTCTAAGGTTTTTTCTTATAAAGTAAACAACTTCTGGAGATATTCCTGGATTTTGAGTAAGATATTCCTCTGGATCATCACCGTGGAATTTTTCAAATCCAGTACGGAATAAAATACAGTCAGCATCATTAAAATCCAGTTTAGATATATCCCATATTTTTACAAGCTCATTTGGGCCTTTGGGAATGTCCATAATTAAAGGATTATTAAAAACCAGTTCATCAGGCTGGTACTCAGAGATTATTTTACCATCTTCCACAAAATGACCTGGAGCATCCACATGTGTTCCAGAATGATTTTCAACATTTATCAAGTAAGTATTATAACCTTTCCCATCTACAATTTGATTATTATGAACCATCTCTGGCTTCTTTAAACCTATATGAACAGGAGAAGTTTCTTCCAGCGCGTAAGATAGTGTTATATATCCCATATTTTTCATCTCCTTAACTCAAATAATTGAGTTTAAAATCCTTAAATCAAGTTAGAAACTTTATTATGATTTAATCCATATGAATCACAAATGTTTCATAGTTCAGTTTTAATTTTAAAAATATCAACAATATAATTTTTAGCATTAACATTACTAAAATATTTTTCAAGTTATTTTATAATATACCACTAATTAATCCCCATTAATCGTGATACGTTTTAAATGCTCTATTTTTAGATATAATTGTGGAATGTCCAACCTTTAACTGGGGTAAATAATAAATTTTAATAAAAATATATAATTTATTAATAAAATTAGGGGGTAAAATTCATGGCAATAAATAAAAATACTGTGTTAAAAACCATAAAAAATAGACGCAGTGTTCGAAAATATCAAAACAAGCAAATAAAACAAGAAGAGCTCGATATAATACTGGAAACAGGAATATATGCACCAACAGGACATAATGACCAGCCTTGGCATTTTACAGTTATACAAGATAAAGAGTTAATTGACCATATGAATACTGAAACAAAAAAGAATATGGCAAATGCTCCTATCGATTGGTTAAAAAATATGGGAAAAAACGAGAAATTACATATTTATCACAATGCGCCAACAGTAATAGTATTTTCTGGGAGAAAAGATGCTCTCGCTCCATTGATGGATTGTTCTGCTGCGGCCCAAAATATGTTACTCGCTGCTAAAAGTCTTAATATTGGTTCCTGCTGGGTTGGACTTGCCAAGTTCTTCTTTCAAAACCCTGAAAACGCTGAAAAATTAAATTTAGCGTCTTTTTTCCAAACAATCATCGAGGACATGTATATTCCTGAAAATGCTTCAAAAGTGAATATACCTGAAGGATATGAACCATATTTTGCAGTTACTTTAGGATATCCAGTAACTCCAAACGATATTTCTGCACCAAAAAGGGAACGGGATGTTGTTGATTACATAAAATGACATTTTCAAGATTTAGCTATCCAATTACTTTTAATTACAGATACCAACTTATTTTACGCACATGTGTTATAAGGGGTTAAGTTCCAAATTAGTTGTTATTTAACGATTAACAACACAAAGATCTTATTTTTTTTCAAATATGCTGATTAAAAGCATAATTCTATTTGTAGAGTAAATAATAAATTATTGTTAATAAAAATATATAATTAATTAATAAATTATAGGGAGCGTGAAATTTATGCCAATGTTTATGGCACATATGACCCATCCAGCAGGAGCATGTTATCTGTTTAATGAGGAAAATAAGAAAAAACTTAAGGAGCTTTCAAGTAAAAAAGATGAAATTGCTCAAAAACATGAAATTAAAGTCATATCTGCAGTGTATCCCCCATTAGAACACGAAATCTTTTATGTAATGGAAGCACCTTCTTTCAAGAATGTAGAAAGGTATATAAAAGATATGGGCTTTGCATTCTATAACAAAGTCAAAATAAGACATGTAAAAAATATGGAAGAGTCTTTAACCAGATTATAAATGTAAAACTTCATTTAATTCTATTTTTTATTAGATGCTATTTAATTAAGTTTAAGCTTCGATCAGGCTTTCTCTGACTTTCATATAGCACATTATGTCAACATTTACCTTTAAAAAATCAAAACTTAGCAGGATCAGTTAAGATCCTGCCGTACTCTCAAAACAAAGGTGATAAGGTGATAAACTCAATTTGTAGGCTGTTAAAAATCCATGATTTTTAATGAAAGTTTCATTTTTGTAGGTTCCCTAACTAAGAAGAGAGGAAATGAGGGAACGATTAAATCTTCTTAGTTAAGGAGAAATTTTAAATTACTAACTCAACTTTATAACTTTGAATCAAATTTGTACCTAACGAGAGACTGCTTAGCAGAATCAGTCCCAAGTTAGGATTTTTTTATTTTAGAAGGTCTACTATAAATATTAACAAGCATTAATCCTTTATCGAGGGATACGTGGGGACTTAATCCCTCGATTAGGAATGGATCTACTTCAAACTTTTACGACTTATGACATACTTCAAGGATTATATAATCCTTGAGTGTGTAGTTTCAGGTTAATTATTGCAGACCATTGTATAACGATCGTTATAATTATCCTGTAATATAACAATTGTTATATTTTCTATATAAATGTTACGATTATCAGTGTATAAAAAACTAGAAAAAATACCGCAATTAACTTCGATATTAAAATAAAATACTGAATGAATATTAGCCTATTAAACATTATAAAGTATTTGCCCTGAAACCGAAGCAACGGTGGTGGCGTAAACTTCGTTCAGGGCTACTTGAGGCGAAGCAGTATCTGCTTCCAACTGATCTAAAGACCTAAAGGTCTTCAATATAACAATTGTTATAATCGTATATAAATTTTGACATTTCCTCCAAAAATTCAAAATCCAAACAGTTAAACGTCGCTACAACAAAGAAAAGAAAAATGAACATGGTGAAAACATGTCCCTATTAAACGATTTAAAAAAGAAAGCCGAAAAAGAAATTGAAAAACAAGCTAAAAGCGAGTTAGGTAAAAAAGCAAAGATTGAAATGGAGAAACACGCCAAAAAAGGTGTTGAAAAGCAAGCAAAAAAAGAAATTAAGAAAATATTTAAAATTTAAAGAAATTAAACCTTAAACAACTTCATTTTTCATTATTTCCCTTAAAACAGCCGTAGCATAACATCCCTTTGGGATTGAAAACTCTACAAGAACTCCTTCATCAGTGGCCTTGGCAGAAGCATCCCATATTTTAAACCGAATCGCACGTCTCAGCCCATGACTCCCAAGTTTAGGCATTTTAGGGACTTTAAATTCTTCTAAAGTAACTCCTTCTTCATCTATAACTTTCTGCTCCATTTCGCCAAGTTCTCCACCAGCAAGCGGGACTTTGCTTCCAAAAAGGGGGGCAGTAGGATGAACTTCGAAGTCTTTTATCCTTTCATCGATATCATCGCCAAATTCATGGACCAGATGCTCCTCATTATCGATGATTATGTCACCTTCAACATACTTATCTATTCCAAGCTTAGCTCTCTCGCTTACTGCTTTATTGAACAAAAATGATTGATAAGCGTGGACAAACATTCTCCTTAACGGTTTTGGAAGACTTCCCATAACACGCCTGTAAGAATTGTCATCTAAAGAATCAATATCCTCACTTTCTTTCTTTTTCATTTCTTTTAAAAGGGTTTTAAGCATCATCTTTTCATATCTCATGCTTCTCGGCATTTCTTCAAATGATTCTTCCCATTTTCCCTCGTCATACAGCTGTCTTGGTTTTTTAATATGATCCCTCTCCTCATCATAAGGATTTCCAATATAACAATCAACTGCTTTTTTTAAATCATTTTCAAGCAATGCCTTTCCCACAAGATGGGTGTTGGACCGTTTTTTACCGAACCTCTGCCAGCCGTAATAATTGGGAACACCTGTTTTTGAGAGTTCTGCCATTATTTCAGTCGCGACTTTACTATCTTTTTCTGGATCTTCTGTATCTCTTATAAGAAGCCGGAATTTATTCCCTACAAGCTGTCCAATCCTTAATTTTTTCTCATTTTTCATTATCTTAAGTATGTCAACTTTGTACAGCTTATCTCTTAATTTTTCAATGTCTTCAACTTCTGAGTTTGAGACGCATAACCACTGCCTTGTGACTGCTCGCTTATCTTTCATCCCTGCAAAGCCCATTCTTTTCCTGTCTACATGCAGTTCACGTGCAACATCTAATACAACCTCAAGTGTGTCCCTTCCAATTTTTTCAATGAAAAACCATGTGTTATCTCCTGTTCCACTTGGTTCTGATTCTGGTATTTCTTCAACGTAAAAATCTTCGTATATTGTCCTAATTTTTCCACCAATTCCTTTCTGGCTGGTGATATAAGTTTCCGCATTAAGCATTAGTTTTTCTCCGGATTATTTTTAAAAGTGTAAAAATAAGTATTCTATTACTGTATGTTCTCACATTCATATAAATAAAAATAATTCATTGTAATTTAAAAAATAATTCAGTCATTTAAATCTCACCGGCGGTCCACCAAACGCTTTGGTCTTCCCCGGATCTTATAAAATTCAAGACCTTCAGGACCCGTAAAATTAAAGACCATGTTAAATGTACCATCTGAATGTGCTTGCTGAATACCCGGCTTAAATTTAAAGAAACTTTTAATAAAATTTTCACTGATCATGTCTTCATCGCAGTTTGCAGGGTCATTACATTCCATGCTAACTCTCAGCGTAGTTTCCATTTCATCCCCACCTAAGAATGCTTCATATTCACCAGTTGNNCCAGTTATATATTCCATATTGTCTCTCTGGAATACTCCCTGTTCTATATCAACTTTATTAAATGGGTTTCCAGCTACCCAAACAGTTTCTGCCTCACGCTGTGGATTTAAAATTCGCATATGAGTTCTACCACATTTACATTTTTCCCTGCTTAAAACTACAGTGGTATCTTCTGTATCATAGTTCAAAAGAAGTGTTCCCGTCTTTTGACCAACAGGTAAAAGAGTTGTTAAAACTATTCTGCCGCATTCACCGTCATTTACAAAGTCTTTAAGTTGAGGATTGTAAACATCAAGATGTACAAGATCCTCAGGCACATGCATGCCTGCTTTTACATAACATTCCCCACACATAGTCCCCTCAGTACTTCCATAAGTATTGTAGACGGGTACATCCCATATTTCTTCCAAGTATACTCGTGATTCTTCTGCGAAGCTTTCTCCACCAGCAACCAAATGTTTGATGCTTGACTCCTGAGGTGGAATTCCTTCTGCTTCCATTCGTTTTGCAAGGCGCAGCAGCTTGAATATGCTCCCTACTATACCTGTAGGCTGATAATTTTTCATTATACGAACTGGAAATGTGCATTTACCTTCAGGGATAATTGCCATCCCTATTTTTTGAGCCGCCAACGTCATAGTGTTAGCCCCTACGTTCATCCCATAGGCTGCGCAGACCACTACACGATCTCCCCTGCCAAAATTCTGAGATACAAACGATCGAGCATATTTTTCAGCGTACCTATTCCAGTCATCCCACGTAAGAAAAAAAGATTTAGGTACGCCGCTGGTTCCGCTCGTTTCATGAATTGTATATATATCGTCCCAATCCATACATTTGAATTCAAAGTTCTCTGTCTCTGGAGGCTGTCTTTCTCTTAACGTTTTACTGGTTATTATAGGCAGTTCTCTTAAATCTTCATGGGATTTAAAGTCCGATGTATTTATTCTGTTTTCTTTAAACCATTTTCGGTAAAAAGGAGAGTTTTTATAGGCATATTCAACCGTATATTTAATACGTTCTTCAACAAGGGCATCAATATCATCTCGACTCATTGTTTCCATTTTCTCATTGAAATAACTCATAAAAAAATCTCCATAATACTGCAATTGTATTATAATATTATGTAAAAATTAACTTATTAATTGTAGTATGATTATAAAAAAATAAGATAAATAACACTCCCGAGATGTCGATATGAATCAAAATAAAAAATATACTGCATATTGTGGCTTGTTCTGCCCGGATTGTATTCCCAGCAATAAAAGACTTTTTGAAGTTTTAAATGAACTTGAAGATCTGTTAATAGAACTTAAGTTTGATAAATATGCCGAATTAAAGTCTAAAAGTAATGAAACATTCCAAAATTATTCTGAATTCCTGAATGTACTTGAAGAAATGAAAAAATTGAAATGTAAAGATTTATGCACAGAAGGCGGATGTAAAGAGGACTGCAAAATCAGGGAATGCGTCAAAAATAATCAGTATGAAGGATGCTGGGAATGCAATGATTTTAAAAACTGTGAATTACTTGAATATCTTAAAAAAATCCATCCTATAGAATACAATCTTGAGATGATAAAAAAATATGGAATTGATAACTGGGATGATAAAAAAGGCAAACATTATATCTGGCTTTAATTTATCAAATGCTCTACAATGACTGTATCATTAATTGAACATATATTCTTTAAGTGACACGGTAACTATTGAAAAATTTCTATTTTTTATATAAATAATTTTGATTTTTATACTGGTCTTTGTTCTCTTAAACACTCTTTTAAATGCATATAATGATTTTCAACTCATTATCTACTATTATGATTACATTCCATGAAATTACAATTTATTCTTTTTATATTTTAAAAGCCATAAAATAATATATTTAAATTAATTATTAATAAATCAACTTCAAGTGTTAAAAGAAATTTTAGGTTCAAGTGTAACCATGAATGAAAATAAGCCCTCCTCAGAAGAGATGGATATTTATAAACTTTCTCCTGAAGAAGTATATTCTAAACTGGATACATCAAACAATGGTATAAGCGAAAATGAGGCCCAATTAAGGCTTAAAAAATATGGTCCCAATCAAATTGAAGAAGTCAAGAAAAAACCATTGATATTCAAATTTCTAGAGAATTTTTACAATATTCTTGCCCTCCTTTTATGGGCTGCGAGTATATTAGCCTTTATTTCTGGTACTCCCCAATTAGGACTTGCAATTATAGGAGTAATTATAATAAATGCCATTTTCAGCTTCTGGCAGGAATATCAGGCAGAAAAAGCAACAGAAGCCCTCAAGAAAATTCTTCCTTCCACTGCAAAAGTGATAAGAGAAGATAAAGAAAGGGAAATAACTGCAGCAGAACTGGTACCCGGAGATATAATTGTACTTGACGAAGGAGACAATATTTCAGCAGATTCAAGACTTATAGAAGCATCTCAATTTAAGGTGGATAATTCTACACTCACAGGGGAATCAAGACCTATACGTAAAACTCCTGAGGGCATGAGCGGCGAAGACCATGCTTTCGTTGAGATGCACAACCTTATTTTTGCAGGTACCAGCGTAACATCAGGCTCTGGAAAGGCTGTGGTTTTTTCAACAGGACGAAACACAGAATTCNNGAATTCAGTAAAATAGCATCTCTTACTCAAAGTGTAAAAGAAGTAAAGAGTCCCCTTCAAATAGAAATAAACAAAGTGGCACGCTTAATAGCCGTGATAGCTATTTTAATGGGTATTACACTATTTGGAGTTAATATACTTGTTTTAAATCTTCCTTTAAGCATTGCATTTCTTTTTGCCATAGGGCTAACTGTTGCAAATGTTCCTGAAGGTCTTCTTCCTACTGTAACCCTTGCACTTGCTGCAGCAGCCAGAAATATGGTCAGTAAAAATGCATTGATAAAACGTCTTTCCAGTGTTGAAACCCTGGGTTCTACAACCATAATATGTACAGATAAAACAGGGACACTTACTAAAAATGAGATGACAGTCCGTAAAATCTGGATACCTCATGAATTAATTGATGTAACCGGGGCAGGATATGCTCCTAAAGGCAAATTCCTGCATAAAGGTAATGAAATACCTTATGATGAAATGAAAGAGCTTAAACTGCTTATGAGGACAGCCGCATTTTGTAACGATGCCAGATTAATTAAACCTCAAGGCGATGTTAAAAAATGGAAAATATTAGGAGATCCTACAGAAGCATCACTGCTTGTTGCAGCCTTTAAAAGCGGTTTTAATGTTGAAGAAGAGATAAAAAGAATTCCAAGAATAATTGAACTTCCATTTGATTCTGTACGTAAATCAATGAGTTCTATACATCAAAAAGAGAATAAAAAAGTTGCATATATCAAAGGGGCACCTAAAAAGATAATTTCTTTAAGCAACCAAATTTCTGAAGATGGAAAAATTAGGCCTCTCAGCAAGGAAGAGAAAGAAAAAATAATTAGAATACATGACAAACTTGCAGAGGAAGGCCTTAGACTACTTGCAATGGCCTACAGAAACTTACCCAATGATTTTACCAATTATAAACCTGAGACTGTTGAGAAGGACATGATATTCCTTGGAATGATGGCAATGCAGGATCCTCCGCGTCCAGAAGTCTACAAGGCCGTAGATCAATGTCACCGTGCCGGAATCAGAATTATAATGATAACCGGAGATTATGGACTCACAGCACGCGCTATAGGTCAAGAAATTGGCATTATAAGCGGCGATTGTCAGGTGGTAAAAGGAAAAGAAATCAGTGAGATGTCAGACGATCAAATTGTACAGCTTCTCAGTTCAGGGTGTGATGTAATATTTGCCCGAGCTGTTCCAGAGCATAAAATGAGAATCGCATCTATACTTGAAGATGAAGATGAAATTGTAGCAATGACTGGAGACGGTGTAAATGACGCCCCCGCGCTTAGAAAAGCAGATATCGGAGTTGCAATGGGAATAACTGGTACTGATGTAGCTAAAGAAGCTTCAGATATGATTTTAACTGATGATAATTTCGCGACAATTGTGTCGGCCATAAAAGAAGGGAGAACAATCTATGAAAATATAAGGAAATTTATAACCTATATCTTTTCCCACGAAACCGCCGAGATTATACCATTTGTACTTACAGCCATGTTTGCAATCCCTCTCCCAATTACAGTGATGCAGATACTTGCAATAGATTTAGGAACAGATACTCTCCCTGCAATAGCGCTTGGAAGAGGTCCTCCAGAGTCTGATGTAATGAAGAGGCCACCTAGACCAAGAAAAGAAAGACTTTTGAATTTACCAGTGGTACTTAGGGGTTATGTTTTCCTTGGATTAATCGAAGCAGTACTTGTAATGTCGGGATATTTCTGGGTGCTTTACAGTGGGGGATGGCATTTTGGTCAGTTGCTTCCATTTTCAGACCCGCTTTATATTAAAGCCACTACAATTGTCTTCGTTGGTATCGTAATGGGACAGATAGGAAACCTGTTAACAATTCAGACTACGCGAACGTCAGTCTTTAAAATTGGGGTTTTTAAGAACAACTGGATAATAAGGGGAATTATATTTGAAGTCGCTATAGTGCTCGCAATCCTTTATATACCTCAACTACAGGGCATATTTGGAACTACCCCGTTAGGATTAATAGAGTGGTTGTACGTTATCACATTTATTCCCATTATGTTTCTTGCAGATGAATTAAGAAAATATATAATTAGACGGTTTAAATAAAAAGTATTCTTCATTTAAAGAAACATATGCCCACGTGACATGTTTATCTTAATTATTTGCAAGTTTTCAATAAATCACAAATATAAATAAGGATTAAATTTATATACTCTGCCGAAAATTATATATACGGTATCAATGATTGGTCAACTCAGAAAAAAAGATTTATTTGTAATATTAGAGCAATTAGGCTTAATAATGATAGGTATAGGCGTAGTGACCTTAACACCTATAATTGTTGCTTTAATATATCACGAACCTGAGTATTTATCTTTTATAATTCCTTCAGGATTTTCAATTTTAGTAGGTTATATTCTCAGAAGATCTCTCCGAGGTAAAAATAGAAGAATGGGGCTTAAACATGCCATGATGATAGCTGCTATTGCTTGGCTTTGGGCGGCGCTAATTGGAAGTCTTATACTCATGAATACCACTCATATCAACTTTTTAAACGCTTATTTTGAAAGTATGTCCGCGTGGACTGGAAGCGGACTCAGTATATTCACAAATGTAGAAATACTCCCCAGATCAGTTCTATTTTTAAGAAGCAT
This sequence comes from Methanobacterium sp. UBA8, assembly GCA_002509665.1. GTDB lineage: Archaea > Methanobacteriota > Methanobacteria > Methanobacteriales > Methanobacteriaceae > Methanobacterium_D. The sequence continues at coordinate 16,123 of DADN01000146.1, read as the reverse complement.
TGAACAATGGATAGGTGGTCTTGGTGTTGTAATTGTAGTTATTGGGATACTTATACGTCCAGGAACCGCTGCATCGAGATTATACAAGTCTGAAGCCAGGGAAGAGAAAATCAAACCAAGCATATTGGGAACTGTGAAAACTATATGGTGGATATACATTTTTTATACTGTTCTCGGAGTTATTCTGTACGTTCTTGCAGGAATGTCCATTTTTGACGCTATAAACAACACTTTTACCAACTTATCTACAGGCGGAATGTCTGTAAGAAACGACAATATTGGGGCATATAACAGCACTTTAATTTATATAATAACCATATTCTTAATGTTTGTAGGTGGAACAAGTTTCTTAATTCATTATAGAGCTTTAAAGGGCAAATTTTGGGATGTATTAAAAGATATACAGTTCCAGGCCATGGTACTTATAATTGCAATATTTTCAATACTTTTAATTCTAAATTCAACACTTGTACCGGTAGAATCTATTTTTAATGTAGTATCCGCGATTTCATGTACTGGTTCAAGTATTTCTCCATTGAACACCATGATTGCATGGCCAGAGTATGTAAAACTAATACTCATTGCATGTATGATAATAGGTGGAGCAGCAGGTTCAACTGCAGGTGCACTAAAAATAATAAGAGTGGTTACAGCATTAAAAGGACTTTACTGGGATATTCTAAAGGTAATAGCTCCAGAAGGCTCAGTTATACCCAGAAAAATATCTAATAAAATAGTATCTGACGTAGAAATTAAAGAAGCTACATCATATACCTTTATTTATTTCATTTTTATATTTATAAGCTGGCTTGTCTTTGTATCTTACGGTTATGACGCTCTAAATTCATTATACGAAATTGTCTCCGCACAAGGAAACGTTGGGCTTTCAATGGGCATTACATCCCCAACAATGCCCCAAATTCCTCAAATTTTCATGATATTCAACATGTGGATTGGAAGAATTGAAATAATTCCAGTGCTTGTTTTAATAAGGGCATCATTAGGTGCATTAAAAAGATTTTAATTTACACTATGTTTTTTTCGTGCCGCGAATATAATTTGCAAGCGCAATTGAGACTATACCAGTAAATGATTCAATTAAGTGCCTTTGTTCACTGGTAATCTCAGCTTGATTTGGCGCGACGGCTAAAACACCTAAACTTGATCCATATGCTTTTAAGGGCAAATAATACCAGTTTGAAGAAGATAATGTATCAGTACCGCGTCCAGCTGGCTTTTTATTTATGAAAACCCAATTTGCAACACCTAAATCACTATCAGAAAATTCTGTATTATTTCCTGCATGTGAAACATTTTTTAAATTCCCATTAGCATCAGGCAAGAGCATAACCACATCATAATCAAATAATTCCCTTATATAACTGGTACTTCTATTTAAAAAATCATTTATATTCAGAGAGATTAAAAGATCTTTGCTGAAATCATATAAAGCAGCTATAAACTCTTCACGCTGCCTTGTATATTCAACCTGTTTTTTAACAGTGTCTGCCAGGAAGCTGGTTATTATACCCACTGCAAACAACACGATGAATGTTGGTATAAAGCGAATATCCGCAACAGTAAGCGTATAATAAGGCAAAACAAAGAAAAAATCAAAGAATGCCACGGCCATTATAGAAGCTAAAATACCCCCTTTCCTACCTGCTATTAAACCACTGAAGACTATAGGTATTATAAAAATCATAGGTATATTAATTGCTTCAATAAAAGGCCTTATCAAAAAACAGATGATTAACGTGCTGATTATACTTAAAAAGCTCACAGCAAGAGGTTTTAAATAATTTTTTAAATCTAAATCCACTTGTTTACTAATTGGAACCTTATTTTTCTTTTGATCGCCTGGACCTCCCTCAACTACCAGAACCTGGATTGGACTACCCTTCCGGATAATTTCATTAACTACAGATCCTCTTATCCATGCCCCAATACGAGACCTCTCGGAATGTCCTAAAATGATGAGGTTTATATTTTTTAACTTTGCAAAGGATACTATTTCATTCGCTATTTCAAGCCCTGCTAACCTGAAAACTTTGCCCCCAAGCTCTTCAGCAAGCTTTAAATTTTTTTCAAGCTGTAAACCTTCTTCATATCCCATTTTAAACTTATAAGACGGCTCTACATATACTGCAAACCATTCCGCATTGAAATTATCAGCGAACCTGTGAGCTAAGCGTATAAGCTTCTCAGAAGAAGATCTTGAATTAACAGCCACCATAATTTTAGAACTTGCTTCCCACGGACCAAAAACACCTTCTATCTCAAGATAATGTTTCATATCATAATCTACCCACCGAGTAGCATACCTGAGTACAAGTTCTCTAAGCGCAACAAGATTTCTCTCTTTAAAAAACTTCTCCATGGCTTGTTCTGCTTTTTCGGGGACGTAAACTTTGCCTTCCTTTAATCTTTGAAGCAATTCTTCCGTGGGCAAATCTACAATCTCAATTTTATCTGCAATTTCAATTATTCTATCCGGAACTGTTTCTTTAATCTCAATTCCAGTTATTTGGTAAATTATATCTTTAACACTTTCTATGTGCTGTATATTCATCGTTGTGTAGACATTTATGCCTGCTTCCAGAATTTCTTCTACATCATGATATCTCTTAGTATGACGTGAACCCGGCACATCAGTATGGGCGAGTTCATCAATCAGAACAAATTCAGGTTTTCTTTCCAAAACTCCATCTATATCAAGCTCTCCAAGTAATATACCTCCATACTCTATCTGTTTTCGAGGTAATATTTCTAAATCTTTTAGAAGTTCCTCAGTTTCGCGCCTTCCATGTGTTTCAACTAAACCTGCTGCGATATCGTGGCCACTTTCCTTTAAAAGACGTGCTTCAGAGAGCATCCTGTATGTTTTACCCACACCAGCAATGTACCCAATAAATATCTTCAAGTAACCCTTTTCTCGCTCCTTCTTTTCTTCCTCTTCTTTTATCATTTTAAGAAGCTGATCCGGGTCGGGTCTTTTGTAATTTTCAGTCATTTTTACCTCAAATTAATATAGAAAAAATTTAAATCTTAAATGCTTTATTGGATTTAATTAAATTTTTTGCGCACATATTAAATAAATAATAGAATCCATTAATGGATTCCATCAAGGACTATATTCAGTTTTAAAACATTTACAACTGGTTGTCCAATTCCTGGGAAAGGCACCTCCTCGTTTTTAGTTATTAATTCCCTAATTACAGATTCATTCAGATTTCTTGCTTTGGCAATTCTTGGAACCTGCAGCTCTGCCGAGTCGACACTGATATATCTATCTAATCCACTACCCGATGCAAGAACCAAATCTGCAGGGACTGTGGCATTAGCAGATAACCCATTTTCTGTTTTTATCTCATTTATGCTTGTATTTACTCTATCTGTCAACTTTACATTTGTAGGTCCATAATTGGATCCACCAGAAGTACTTGCATTATAACCAACTGCTGATGGTCTTCCATGGAAATATCTAGGGCTAGTAAAATTCTGCCCTATAAGTTCAGAACCTACAATCTTTCCATTGACTGTAACTACCTCACCATTTGCTTGATTTTGGAATATAACCTGTGATATGGCAGTTATGGCAAGCGGGTATATTAAACCAACAATTACAGCCATAGTTCCAAAGAGTAAAAGTGCCCTTTTAAGTTCATTTATTTTATCACCCATTATACCAGCCCCAAGAATGATATTATAATATCTATAACTTTTATAGCAACGAATGGCAGTATTAAACCACCTACCCCATATATCAATATATTCATTGCCAACAACCTTGAAACCGATGACGTTGAGCGGAATTTAACTCCTCTCAGTGCAAGGGGGATAAGTAAAGGTATTATTATAGCGTTGAAGATAACTGCAGATAAAACTGCACTTTCAGGTGTTGCTAAATGCATAACATTCAGGATATTAAGCTCAGGATATGTAACTGCAAATATTGCAGGAATAATAGCGAAATACTTGGCTACATCCGTTGCAATACTGAAAGTAGTGAGTGCACCACGTGTAATAAGTATTTCTTTACCTATTTCCACTATATCCAGTAGCTTAGCAGGTGATGAATCGAGGTCAACCATATTGGCTGCTTCTCTTGCAGCTGCTGTGCCTGCACTCATAGCAACTGCTACATCTGCTTGAGCAAGTGCAGGAGCATCGTTTGTCCCATCCCCGATCATAGCCACAAGATACTGATTTTCTCCTGTCTGATATTCACGTATCATATCCAGTTTAGTTTCAGGCCTTGCTTCAGCTATAAAGTCATCTACCCCCGCTTCCGCAGCTATTGATCCTGCAGTTAAAGGATTATCCCCAGTTATCATAACTGATTTAATTCCCATTTTTCGCAGCTGCGCTAGACGACCTTTAATACCTTTTTTAAGGACATCTTTTAACCTTACAACACCGAAAACTCTACCACAATCTGCAACTACCAGAGGAGTATCGCCATTTTTAGATACTTCTTCAACTATTTCTCTGACATCAGCGGGAATGGCGCATCCCTGATTTTCAGCAAATTCTATTATCGAATCTGCCGCCCCTTTCCGTATTTTATTGGTTCCAAAGTTTATTCCACTCATACGGCTTTCTGGAGTAAATGGTATAAATTCTGAATCTTCAGGAGCTCTTATATCTCTTCCACGGACTTCTAAATCTTGTTTAGCTNNTGTGTAACTATACTTCGCCCTTCTGGCGTTTCATCAGCAAGGGAAGACAGTAGTGAAGCTTCAATCAAATCTTTCTTCCCAATTTCACTAACTGGAATGAATTCAGTTGCTCTTCTGCTTCCAAGGGTGATTGTACCTGTTTTATCAAGTAAAACCGCGCTGACATCTCCTGATGCCTCAACTGCCCTTCCACTTAAAGCAATTACATTGTGCTGTAAGAGCCTGTCCATACCTGCAATACCAATAGCTGGCAGGAGCCCNNGTCGTAGGCATAAGACATACCAGGAGAGCTATTAAAATGGGTATACTAATAATTACCCCCATGTAATTCGAAAATGCAGTCAGTGTAATCACTACTGTAATGAAAAGTCCAGTTAGAGCAACAAGAAGTATTTCAAGTGCCTTTTCATTTGGTGTTTTTTCTCTTTTGGCACTTTCTACCATGTTGATCATGCTGTCAAGGAAAGTTTCTCCAGGATCTACAGTTATTTTAAGCTTAATTTCCCCTGAAAGCAGTTTTGTACCGCCTGTAACACCACTTTTATCTCCACCAGATTCCCTTATTACCGGGGCAGATTCACCAGTTATTGCTGATTCATCAACCAGACCCGTACCTTCTAATATATCCCCATCACTTGGTATGATTTCCCCTTCTTTCACCAGGACAATATCATTCTTTTGAAGTGAAAGCGCCGAAACTTTTTCTGTAGTGCCGTTTGTGAACTTGTTTGCATATGCTTCTGTTCTGGTTTGTCTAAGTGATTCTGCCCTTGCTTTACCTCTTATTTCTGCAAGAGATTCTGCGAAATTGGCAAATAAANNAACTGTAAACCACAGCCAGATACTTATTTGAAGGTTGAATAAAAAATTTCCTCCACCAAATATACTAATTACAGTTATTACTGTTGTAATTACCGCGCCTATTTCCACCACAAGAATTACAGGGTTTCTAAGGAGGGTTATAGGATTAAGTCTTGTAAATGAACCTTTAAATGCTTCCAGCACTGTTTTTGGTTCAAATATAGTGCTTGATTTTTCGTTTTTCATGATTTAGCCCCCCTTAAAAGGTTAATCCCCCGTGCAGGAATAACTGTTCAAGTATTGGTCCAAGTGAATACACTGGGAAAAATGTTAAAGCTCCCACGATCACCACCACGCTGACCAGCATGATGACAAAAAGTGCATTTGTACTCGGGAATGAAGCAGAACTCATAGGGACTTTTCCTTTTTTGGCTAATGAGCCTGCAATGGCGAGGGCAGGTATTATTACTATAAATCTACCTATAAACATCCCTAAACCTAATGTCAGGTTGTAAAATACGGTATTAGCAGTTAGACCTGCAAATGCTGAACCATTATTTGCAAGTGCCGATGAGTAAGCATAGAGTATTTCAGACAGCCCATGAGCTGATGGATTATTAAGACCTGCCAGTCCGTCTGGTAGAACTATGGCAACAGCCGTAAGTATAAGAATCATTGCAGCAGGTACTACAAGAGCTATTACGGCCATCGTCATCTCATAAGGTCCTAATTTTTTACCAAGGAATTCTGGAGTCCTTCCTATCATTAACCCTGCTATAAACATGGTCAAAATGACATAAAAAAGCATTCCAATAAGTCCTACACCAAGGCCACCGAATATTATTTCACCTATGCCCATATTGAACAGGTAAACAAGTCCCGTAAGAGGCATTACACTATCGTGCATTGAATTTACCCCACCATTAGAAACTGAAGTGGTTGGTACTCCCCATAAAACAGATTCTGCGACACCAAACGTTAACTCTTTACCCTCTAAATTTCCCCCAGAAACACCAATCTTCTCCATTATTAGATTCGGCTGGCTCTCAGACCAGTATGCAACTCCCATTCCCGCTACAAGCAGTATCATCATAGCGGAAAATATAGCCAGTCCCTGCTTGAAATTCCTTATTATATATCCAAAGGCAAAAACAAGTCCCATAGGTATCATAAGAATTGCAAATGTTTCCAGTAGATTAGTAAACCCATTTGGATTTTCAAATGGATGTGCAGAATTTGCATTGAAGAAACCACCACCATTTGAACCAATCATCTTTATTGCTTCCTGTGAAGCAACAGGGCCAACTGCTATTGTTTGATTGATTCCATCGAGAGTTTGAGCAGTTATATGAGGACTTAAAGTCTGAACGACCCCTTGTGATGCAAAAATAAGGGCAAAAACTACAGCTATTGGTAAAAGGACATATAATGTTGTCCGAGTTAAGTCAACCCAGAAATTACCAATTGTATCTGAATTTTTACGTGTGAAACCTCTAATTAAAGCTAAAAGAGCAGCCACACCTACTGAAGCTGATAAGAAGTTTTGTACGGTCATTCCGAGCATCTGAGTTAGATAGCTCATGGTAGTTTCACCAGCATAAGACTGCCAGTTGGTGTTTGTAACAAAAGAAATTGCCGTGTTTAGAGCTGTATCCCACCTAACGCCCGCCATATTTTCAGGGTTAAGCGGCAAATATCCTTGAATGAGTTGTAAAACAAAAAGAAACAGTATTCCAAATATATTGAATATAAGTAGCGAGTATGCATATCTCTTCCACGTCATTTCTTGATTTTCATCAACAGAACATATGCGGTAAATGAATTTTTCCACAGGCCTTACAACAGGCCCCATAAAAGTTCTTTTACCTGTAAAAACATTTGACATATATTTACCAAGCGGTATGGCAAAAAGCGTCAATATTAACAGGAACAACAGGATAAGAAGCACATCTTCTATCATAGAAATCCCTCTTCAATATGATCAAAGTCATTTAAATCTTCATTTCTCACCATATTGTCTTCAGGTATGTATTTGTTCATACTGAAACCTAAACTTTTGTATTCAGTAATTCCCTGAAGGTCTTTCTTTAAACATTCTAAGTGCGATGACCACACATGATCATCGGATACGCGATATCTTTCATGTTTTGCTTTAGTTATATTCACGCCCATAATATTTCACCTCACATAGCCTATTTTTCCAGTTAACCTCCAGTAAAACAGGCATAGAAGCAGAAAATTCGGAATAAAAACTTCTGATTGCTTACTTTAAATTTTCCACCAAGCCTTTCAGTATTACAATATCGAGTATATAAATCTTTTGAAGGAAAAAATTTCCGACGGAAGTATCATCCATTTTAAGTCAAATAAAGCACATGATGCATGAAAATATCAAATTAAACAATTTAAAATCTTTATAATGCATTTAAACATCTTTTAAAAAAAAAATAAGCCATTAAGATTCTCTTAAATTCAATAGTAAATACGTCCATATATTGTAAATAATACATAAAATAAAATAATTAATATGAACGATAATGAGAAATCTAAAGATCAGAAAAAAATGGAACGACGAACAGCGGTCCAAATAATAATTGCATGCATCATTATCTTCATAATTGTCGTTATAATAGGTTATTTACTCCGTGCAGGAGCCATATATAAATGATTTAAAGCATAGATTAATTTTACAGTACTATTTATTTAAATGATCATAAGAATATGCTTATTTACATTCTTATCCATTTATATAAACCAGTTATAAGTTATATCCCTTATTTTAGTAGAACTATAGAAATACTAGTTTTAGAGCCCTATAAATCAAAAAAAATATTAATATAATTTTATATAATATAAGACATGAACCCGGCTATTGATGCCCAGGAAGCAAAGGACATTAAAGCTTCAGAACTTATAGGAAAGTTATCATCAAGTCCCAGCGGTCTTTCATCAAAAGAAGCGCAAAAACGGTACAAAGAATACGGTTATAATGAAATCGTTGAAGAACAGATAAATCCAGTTATAAAATTTTTAAAGTTTTTCTGGGGGCCAATCCCCTGGATGATTGAGATCGCGCTTATTATATCACTTTTAATCCAGCACTGGGAAGAATTTACAGTTATACTAATTTTACTGCTTATAAACGGGTGTGTAGGGTTTTATCAGGAATATAAAGCAGATAACGCCATTGACCTCTTAAAAGATAAATTAGCATACCACGTGCATGTTTTAAGAGATGGCAACTGGCTCGAGCTCCCATCAAGGGAAACCGTACCCGGAGATATAATAAGAATACACATCGGTGATATCATCCCTGCAGATATTAAACTCATTAAAGGAGCTTATATCACCGTGGATGAATCTGCTTTAACTGGAGAATCACTACCGGTTGACAAAAGCGTTGAAGATATCGCATATTCCGGTTCAATTATACAAAAAGGAGAAATGCTTGGACTTGTAATTGCAACTGGAATGAGCACCTATTTTGGTAAAGCTGCAGAACTCATAGCAGGAGTTACACCCAAAAGTCATTTAGAAGAGGCAGTTGTAAAAATAGGAGATTACCTTATTGTATTAGACCTTTTAATGGTTTCATTTATTTTTATTGCGGGTTTATTCCGTCATCAAAGTTTTTTCGATATTTTAGGTTTTTCACTGGTTCTGACCATTGCCTCCATACCCGTAGCCCAGCCTGCAGTGCTTTCTGTTACCATGACAGTAGGTGCCATGGCCCTTGCAAAAAAGAAAGCCATAGTGAGTAAATTAACATCAATAGAAGAAATGGCAGGTATGGACGTACTGTTTTCAGATAAAACAGGGACTTTAACCAAAAACCAGATTGTAATTGCAGAAATATCACCCTATGACCATTACACTAAAGAAGATGTATTATTTTATGCAGGTCTAGCATCTGCAAAAAACGGAGACCCTATTGATAAAGCCATATTTGATAAAATTGAAGAGTCAGAAGCTTTGTCAAAGAAAATAGAGAAATATAAAACACTTAAATTTAACCCATTTGATCCGGTATGTAAAAGTACCGAAGCTGAAATAGAATATAAAGATGAGTACAAGTTTAGCGTATCAAAAGGAGCCCCTCAAGTTATTCTTTCACGTTTATCAGACAGTGATACAGAAAAAAATGTATGTGGACTTGTAGATCTTTATGCAGAAAAAGGTTACAGAGCATTAGGTGTTGCAAAAACAGGCAAAGAGAATGAATGGGAATTTATAGGCCTGATTACATTATACGATGCCCCAAGAAAAACATCTAAGGGTACCATTGCCCAGGCTAAAGCTCTTGGAATCGACGTTAAAATGGTAACTGGAGACCATATTGCCATTGCAAAGCAAACTGCCAAAGAAATTGGTTTAGAAACAAATATAAAATTACCCTCATCATTTTTAGATAAACAAGGTGTGGAAGCCGAAGAGATAGTAGAAAACGCCAGCGGCTTTGCCGAGGTATTTCCAGAACATAAATATAAACTGGTTGAACTCCTGCAGGAGAAGGGAAAAATTGTAGGTATGACTGGAGACGGTGTTAATGATGCCCCTGCACTTAAAAAAGCTGATGCAGGGATTGCAGTTGCAAGTGCAGTTGATGCAGCTAAATCCGCTGCAGATATTGTGTTTACAAAACCTGGGCTTTCAGTTATAATTAACGCGATTACAGAAAGCTACAAAATATTCCACAGGATGAAAAGCTACTCCATTTACAGGGTAGCTGAAACAATAAGGATACTCATCTTTACAGCCATGGTTATACTGATTTTTAATGTTTATCCAGTTACCGCGCTAATGCTGGTCTTGATAGCACTTTTAGATGATATTCCAGTAATGACCATCGCTTACGACCATACTGAAAAGGTAAATAGCCCTCAAAGATGGAATATGTATCAAGTTTTAGGCATGTCAACCTTTCTGGGAATATTAGGAGTTTTATCATCATTAATTCTATTTTTCATTGGAATAGACATTTTTAAGCTTGATATAGCTGTGTTACAGTCAATTATATTCCTGAAATTAGTAGTAGCAGGGCATCTCACCATGTTTGTAACCCGTAACACTGGACACTTCTGGTCAGTAAAGCCAAGCGGTATCTTTTTCTGGTCAGTTATACTAACAGATATCTTTGCAACTGTACTGGTAGTATCCGGCGTATTTTTAGCGCCTATTAGCTGGGAATTAGCTGCATTTGTATGGATTTACTCATTAATTGCGTTCTTGATAGAGGACTATCTTAAAATTTATTTTGCAAAAGTACTCGATCATACAGGTATAAAATATTTTCAAAAGTAGCTCGTATAACGCTTAATTTAGGGAATCAATTCCAAAATTCGGGAGTTTTATATTTTAAATACCTGCCCAACTCACACTAATTTTATAAATTTTCCATATTTTACAGTGCCCAAAAAATCCTGATTAACCCCTCGAAATTTACCATAAATCAGTTCAGTATTACTCCAATTAATAAATTGATAAGATGTATTACAACATTTTTTATCTTTAATTCATTTATTAGGCATATTTTAGATATATACACTTATCTTATGCCTACTTTTGTAAGAAAAAGATTTATAAGCCCTGAATTTAACATGTCGGAAGATATCGGAAGATAAAGTTTATATATAACATTGGTCAAATTACATGAATCGGTGTAAAAAAAATTAGTAAACCGTCGTATAGCCAGTATAAACTTAAAGTAAAGTTTATTGATTATATTTATGTAGAATAACATTTTATTTCAAACTTATAACTGCTTTAAACATTTTTTTAAATGTTTTAAACGATAAATATTGATAGGGTGTATTTATGTATGTAGTAATAATGGGCGGGGGAAGAGTAGGCCTTAATTTGGCCACTAAATTAATTGATAATGGTAATGATGTTACTATAATTGAAAAAAGTGAAGAACTATGCAACAATGCTGCTGCAGAGCTGGATGCACTGATTATATGTGGTAATGGTACCAATAAAAAAACTCTTGAAGATGCTAATATTAACGATGCAGATGTTTTTGTTGCAGCTACAGGGAATGACGACGCTAATTTGTTATCAAGTATTCTTGTAAGGGATTATAATATAGAAAAAATTATAGCAAGGGTAAGCGATATATCACATGAGGAAGCATTTCAAAAAGTTGGTATCAATTTTGTTGTAAGTCCTGAACTTACTGCAGCAAGTTATCTTGAGAAAGTGATAACAAGACCCAACATAGCCGATCTAATCGTGCTTGGAAAGGGAAATGCAGAAATGATAAACATTACCGTGAAAAACAAAAAGGTAATTGGTAAAGAAATCAGAGAAGTGAGTCCCACAGATGATTATATAATTGCCGCAGTTCATAATAATGGCAATATAATTATTCCCAAGGAAAATATGGTTTTAAATGAAAATAACCTTATTTCAGTACTTGTTAAGGCAAATGCCGTGAAAAAAGTTACGCAGATGTTCACAACCTAGGATGTGATTAAATGCAAAGGGTTCATAGGCTGAGTAGAAGAGAAGTTAAAACTATCCTGCATTACACAGGAGATGTGTGCATGCTTCTTGGAGCTGCAATGTTAGTTCCTATTTTAGTTTCCTTTATTTATAATGAACCCCGATATATAGCTTCTTTTTTATCTTCAGCTGCTATAAGTGCAGTTATTGGTTTTGCTCTTGTTAAAATATTTAAAATAGAAACACAAATTACCCTTAAAAGTGCAATGGTCTTTTCAACTATTATATGGCTGATTGCATGTGCACTGGGTGCTTTACCTTATTATCTTTCAGGAGAGTTATCTTATCTTAATTCTTATTTTGAAGCCATGTCTGGATTTACAACCACCGGTTTCAGTATGTACTCCAATTTAAATGCTGTTTCTTTTACAATGAACTTCTGGAGGGCTTTCACACAGTGGATTGGAGGCCTTGGTATCATATTCCTTCTTCTAGCTCTTTTAAGATCTACTGGTGCCGATGTGATGCGTTTGTATCTTGCAGAAGGTAGAGAAGAGCGCTTAAGGCCAAGTATCAAACATTCTACAAGAGTCATAGTCTATATATATGTATTCTTTACTGCAATTGGAATAATTTTATTCTTACTTGCAGGTATGCCCTTATTCGATTCAGTATTCTACACATTTACCGCTTTATCCACTGGTGGTTTTGGAATGCAGAATACAAGTATCTTATTCTATAACAGCATCTGGATAGAAATAGCAGCTATGATTATAATGATGATTGGAGCTACAAACTTCGCCTTGCATTATACCGTTCTTAAAGGGAATTGGAAAGAGTATTTCAGAGATATAGAAACAAAAGTGGCCTTTTCACTTATTATACTTTCAACAATTCTGGTGACATTTGTACTGTACAGTCATCAAGTTTATGGAAATGATCTGCTGCTCAACTTCAGATTCGCTTTATTCCAGATGGTATCCGCCATATCTACAACTGGCCTACAAACAGCATTTTATCCCGATATATTGAGTAAATGGATTGGCCTCGGTACTTTCCTAATGACAATAATTATGATCATTGGTGCAGGTTCTCTTTCCACTGGTGGAGGTATCAAATGGCTCAGATTAGGTGTACTTCTAAAAGGAATTTCATGGCAGGTTAAATCATTTATATTACCCGGTAAAGCGGTAATGGCCAAAAAAATTCATCATGTCACAGAATTAAAGGTCACCGATGATGTTTTGAGAATAACAGGCGGATTCGTATTTACATACCTTGTAATATACATAATAAGTGTAATTATAGTTCTCATATATTATAATGACATATCAAGGGTCATTTTTGAAGTAGCATCTGCTTTAAGCAATGTAGGGCTTTCAAGCGGGATAATCACGCCAGATTCACCTATTTTAGTAAAACTCGTTTTTATCATAGATTTCTGGGTTGGCAGACTCGAAATATGGCCAGTACTCCTCCTCATAGTAATTGCTATCAACAATGTGGTCAGGAGATAAGAGCTAATTTGGATTTCAATTATTTTTATTTTGCAAATCAGTATTAGGTTTAATCTTATCTAAAGTGAAAATTAAGAATTTTCAAGTATAATCTCAACTATTTTTTCTTTATCCTTTAAATTATCAAAAACAAAATCAGCACCTGAATTTTTAAGCTCTTCCTTTGAATATCTGCCTGTTGCAACACCTATACTTTTAGCGCCGGCTTCAAACCCTGCTTTAATATCACGGGGAGTATCTCCAAAAACAAAAACTTCACTGCCATCGAAACCGTGACTATCTTTAGCCCTTTTAATGGCAGTTTTAACTAGCTCAGTCCTATTTATATTGTCGCTTCCAAATCCGCCCACCTTAAAATAACGACGTAAACCTGCTTTTCTCATTTTTTCTAATGCAATTGGCTCTAAATTACCAGTGATTAAACCAATAATTACTTTATTTTCTAGTGCATCTAAAAGTTCCTTCGCTCCATCTAAAGCAGGAATATCTTCTCTTTCTGCATTTTTTTTAAAATAATCAACAACTGCATCCATACACTTATCTAGCTTAGATTTAATTAGATTCTCATCAAGCCCAACACGTTCAAGAACTTCCACTGCAATCTGCGGATCAGTCATTCCTGCATAATTGATGATGCTGATATCTACAGTAACGCCATAAATCTCTTTAAAAGCATAGGAGAATGCCACCTGGTGACACATTGACCTATCTATCAATGTTTTGTCGATATCAAATAGTACCAGCTTATTCATATAAATCAGCTTTTTGATAAAAGTTCCTCTGCAGCGTCTTCAGCAATCTGGATCACTTCAGCCTCATCAAGCACTTCTAATACTTTATTCCTCATCAAGATCTCTCCATTACAAATTACAGTATTGACATCGCCGCCGTTTGCAGCATATACCACATGAGATACAGGATGCCTGAATGGAGTTAAAGCAGGAGTTTTCATATCTACAAGTACAAGATCAGCCTTTTTCCCAACTTCAATACTTCCAATTTCATTCTCAAGCCCTAAAGCAGCTGCACCCTCAATTGTGGCCATTTGAAGTACTTTTTCAGATGGAAGCACTGTAGAATCACCAGTGTTTACTTTTTGAAGTAGTGCCGCCAGTTTCATCTCTTCAAACATATCCAAATTGTTATTTGAGGCTGCACCGTCAGTTCCCAATGATACATTTATGCCACTTTCAACTAATTTAGAAACTGGAGATATCCCTGATGCTAATTTCATGTTACTTGCAGGGTTATGGGATAATTTCACATCGTTCTCTTTAATTATTTCTATTTCTTTATCTGAAAGCCATACAGCATGTGCTGCTATAACATCATCTGCTAAAAATCCTATTTCATCAAGATATTCAAAAGGTCTTGCACCGTAGGACTCTGTTATCTGCCCAACTTCAAATTCAGTTTCAGCCACATGAATATGGATTTTAAGCCCTAATTTACTTGCTTTTTCTCTTACCTCTTTTAAAAGTTCTGTTGAACAGGTGTAAGGCGCATGTGGCCCAAATGCGACTTTTATTCTACCATCTGCAGTATCGTGGCATTTTTCTATTATCCTCATGGTTTCTTTAAATTCTGCTTTTCTCTTTTCTTCGTCCCCAAGGTCAATCATTCCATGGGATAACATGCCCCTTAAGCCAGATTTATCAACTGCTTTCGCCACATCGTCCATAAAAAAATACATGTCGTTAAAGGTNNATAAAAAAGTACATATCGTTAAATGCAGTGGTTCCAGACTTTATCATTTCAATACATGCCAGTAAAGCCCCGGCATAACAGTATTCGCCTGTTAAATTAGCTTCCACAGGCCAGATATGATCATTTAACCAGGTATCAAGAGGCAAGTCATCTGCAAGACCCCTCATAAGTGTCATTGAAAGATGAGTATGTGTATTTACAAGTCCCGGCATTAGAACTTTTTTTTCACCATTTATTACCTCATCAGCACTGCATGAGCCTGGTTTTTCAGTTATTTCTGCAATTTTATCATTTTCTACAATTACTGAACCTTTTTTAATCTCATTGCCCAGTATAGTAACGTTATCTATTAAAATACTTTTTGTTTCCATGGAACCACCGATTAATATTTAAATTTTAGATTAATTTACATAAATATCTATTATCTTATTTATTAAAGTCTAAAAATACATTTTGCATAAAATAGATTGGTATTAAATTATCATAAAATTTGTATGATATAAATCCTTTAACAACATATCATTACCAAAGTTTTAAAAGTACACATTGTACAATATAAGACAATATTATTGTATTTAATTTCAATTTGGGCATAAAGCCTTTAATAACCTTTATCCAAAATATATAAAGTACGTATCATACTACTTATAGTGAATTAGATTTATAAAATATATATTCCTTAAATCCATTTAATCATGTTTAAATAATCTCTAGATTATTTAACAGCAAAAACCTATAGTTTTTGCATGTTTAAACAAATGTAAACCTGAATTAGCAATAATTTAGTTATTCACTATAAAGATAATTATATAATCAATTTTACAGGGAGGACGCATATGCAGTTAAGAATAGCGCTTCCATCAAAAGGAAGAATTAGTGATCCTGCAGTTAAACTTCTAGAAAAAGCAGGAATTGGTGTTAAAGATACAGCAAATAGAAAGCTCTTCTCAGAAACATATGACGAAGATACAA
>DADN01000030.1 GCA_002509665.1 Methanobacterium sp. UBA8 | reverse complement strand
AGTAGTTGCATTACTTAGCCTCGTGACTATAGATATATTAATTCTCAGTTGAATTTAATAACAATAGCTAAATATTAAACAATCACTATAAATAATAGATTTTTAAATGGTGATTATTAACAAAAAAGACCGTAATGCACAATTACTGAGAAATATGAAAATGAGCATGGAAAAGATAGGCGTGCTATTAATAAATTTCTTGTTTTTCTTCTTATAGTGCTTTTACCTAAAATACGAAGTTGAGATACAGGTTATCTTATTATTTGTGTAATAATAACTAAGAATTCCTAATTTTATATATTTACATGCTCAAATCATATCACTTTAAATATCTTCCTATTATATTATTCTATTGAAATCATGATTTATAAGAAAACTTATGGCTTTAGTGAGATCGATAATCTTGGATTATCTTTTGTGGAAGACCTAACGCAATTAATTTTTATTTTTCCCTTTGCTGTGCTTATTAGCTATATAATCCCCTCTAATTTTGTAGTTGGTTTAATCCTAGGAAACTGCGCTGTTATATTTCTGCTTTATAATGCAAATATACAACTATATAAAAAAAAGAAAATGCTTATGATGAATTAATGGCCGAAAAAAAGAAATTAGAAGAAGAATTCAAAATAATTTTAGATAAAAATCCAGCTACAATTCAGGATTATATAAAATCATTTTTGTCAATATATGGGAATAGTTATTCAGGGCATATACAGCAATTTAAAAGGTTGCTGTATTTATCCCAAAAGACAACCCCTGATGAAATTGAAGAGGCAATAAAATTATATTTTTCACATATTCTTTATTTGGGAGATAACTTTGAACATTTACAGAATTCCAAACCGATATACAACCTTAAGTTAATTTGCGAGTTTGCAAAAAAATATGGAAGTAATTATGATAACTCAGATATTGAGAAGCTGAATAAACTTTTACTTCAAAAAGGGGTAAGGTTTCATGATATAAAATTATTGGAATATCTTGTTTCTTGTTCAGCAGTTAGGCAAAATTACGAAAAATTTAAAGAAAAGATATTGGTTTCTAATCTTTATAATGAAACAGACTACATCGAACAGTTTTTACGTATTTATAAAGATGATATCGAAGCCAATATGATGAATTTTTACATTTTATTATCTGAGCTTAAAATGACAAATTTATCTTTTGAAGAATTCAAAGAATATATGGGCACTAAAATTTTTGGTATACAACTTGTATCTAATTCAAACAAAAAGTTCACAATTAATGATATTGATGCTATGAATGGTTACGATTTTGAAAGCTTTATAGGCTCACTCTATGAAAAAATGGGATATTCAGTTGAGCAGACTCCAAAATCCGGTGATTAGGGAGCAGATCTTATAATTACCAAACTTGGAGAAAAAACTGCTGTACAAACTAAAAATTACAAAGGGAAAGTTACAAATAAAGCAATTCAAGAAGTAGTAGCATCTAAAGAATTTTATGGTTGCACTACTTGCTCTGTTGTAACAAATAGCTATTTTACTGAATCTGCATTAGAGCTGGGAGAAGTAAATAATGTAAAATTAATTGATAGAGATGGACTCAATGCTTTAATTGATAATTATATGTAAAATCAAGTTTTTCACTTTGTTTAAATATGATAACATCTCCTGCTAAGATCAGTTAATAGCTCAGAGATATATTTTATCATTATCTAAAAATGAGCTATCATATAATTTTGGCTCGTCGTTGTTTTGTGTGGGTATTTTTCATAATATTATCATAAAAACCAATGCGGTCTCGAATTGGAAATTATGTTATCCTTAGAGAATGAAGAAGAGCCAAAATGCCATTTATATATTTATTTTAAAATAATTTTAACGGTTGCACCGCGTGGTTATCAATGCTTTAAAACACCTTATATAATTATTAAAATTGTGAAATGTCACTACTGTACCCTTTTAAAGTTTAATATAAATTTTGAATCAATGACTGTATCTTTTACATAAAACTATTCCAATTTAGATAGATTATATCTTAACAGAGTACAAATATGATTCCATTTTAGTTTTGTCTTTGAAGTTGTTCAATACTTTTATCTATTGAAATAAAGCAGATTCCTATTAAACCAGTCATAACTGAAGTAACTAAACCAAAGAAAGTAATAACTCCTGATGTGGCATCAATCATTTTTATGTACTCTTTAGCAATCTGGTTATTTGACGATCCGTAACTGCCACCATCTATCTGCATCTGCATCTGCATGTTAAATATTCGGTCTTTACCTGATTCATACTGATCATAAGAAGCTAATAAACTCATTAAAGCCAAAATTATGAGAATTATGCCACATATTCGAACTATACTCAAAAAATCACCACTAATTTAAGTTCGTGAAAAATATAAAAAGATATTGATACAGTTCAATGTGACTGTTCAACAAATCATTAATTTTATTTGTAAATGGCTTTTGAGCAGGAGTTTCATGTTTAACTTACTGTTTTCTTGAATGAAACTCTGAATATTGATAGTCTGCTTCTGTGTGACCTCATTTAGCTGGCTTATTTGGTTATCTTTTGAGTATAAATGGCAATATTTAACTTGTTCACTGTTGATTAAGAACAAGTAATCGTTTGTGGCAAAGGAAAGAGATTATGGCATTAAAGTATTATTATAACCACCACAGTACCTTTTTAAAATTTAATATAATTTTTAAATCGGTGTAAGACTATTTTAATCATGATAAAGAATATCGGATAAATAAAAGATAAATTAAAAACAATATAAATTTTGCGATAAAATTGTACACATGTAAACAGAATATTAACTTAATCATCATTGCTCAAGTTTTCGCACAGCACATATAGTTTATAAAGAATGTCGATTTCAGCTGACTGCCAATCATTAGATACATATTTAGCAGTTTTTCTTACTTTTTCTGCCTTTTTTCTTAATGGTGAATTAAAGGGATCTGCAGCATGTCCTCCCATTAATTTCAATGCTTCTTCATCATTAA
>DADN01000124.1:193-3997 GCA_002509665.1 Methanobacterium sp. UBA8 | reverse complement strand
TAACTATACCCTGAATAGTTACCTTTTTTCTTTTAATTCTTTTTTCTCAGCTTATTTTTTAGTATAAGTTCCTGCATGAAGCTTATAAAAAGTTGATTAAGCAGGATTAAAGTGAATATTAACTTTAAACAAGTTGATAAAGCGGGTAAGATGAAGAACTCTCGGACATTAGTTATATTTCTACTTCTTATCCGCTGAAAATTGATGAAAATTGATTTTTAGGATTTTATACATTAGGATTTCAAAATATTATTATCAGGAAGACAATTGTTGTCTTATATTATCTTATAAGGTTACTATTCAGGTACCCTAAAATGAGTCGAATAACATCGATTTTGGTCGTAGGGATCTGTCTCTGTTCCTTCTTTTTTATAGGATGGCAGGGATCAGATACTCACCTTTAATGATAACCGTACCGCTCTTTATTTCGCTTGCAGGCATCGTAGCATTTCCCTCAATTACTATATCTTCCAGCTATTGTTTGAGATTGCAGGAAGGAGTCCTACACTGCCTTTTTTACGAGAATTTCTCCTCCGCACATGTGCTCCCGAGGTAATCTCTGGCATTGCCATTGGCAGTAATTTTATTTCCTCCGCACATGGCCCCACAGGCTTCTCCTCTGTAACCTGATCTTGCGTAGTATGAAGAAGAATTTCTATTGAGTCTGATTTCTCCACCTGTCATCTTACATCCGAGTTAGCTGTCAGCGTCACCATTAATTGAGCCCATCACAAAAACAATTTAATTGCTACATCAATATTAGTTTCCAGACACTTTCATATTCTCAGGCCTTTTTCTTTGTATAAATATTTACAAAAAAGAGCGATTTTTCGGTATTCCAATCGTTAGCCTTTAATATATCTTTGTACATTTGTGTGTTGCAAGCCCGGATAGCCTAGTCGGTTGGGGCGCCAGACTCATAGGGACAATTATATGAGGCGTCTTTAATCTCCTGAGATATCTGGAGGTCGCGTGTTCGAGTCACGCTCCGGGCACCTAATTTTTTGTTCAAAGCACTTTTTATTATTTTGCCTTAATCTTGTCTTATTTTCTAATTAGAGGTATATGACCTAGACAATTAATTTTAAACCCTCATATATTTCATAGGCCATTTTAAGGAGTTTTTCAGATTTTCCACTTTCTCTATCTATACTCTAGGGTTGTCCAGCCAGGTCAAAGGCGCTGGATTCAGAGTCCAGTTTCGTAGGAATTCGTGCGTTCGAATCGCACCTCTCGAATCAAAATTTTTTAATTCTTGTTTTTGCTTAAATCGTCTAATCTTATTACATTTCTTTTGAGAATTCTTATTACATCTTTTTTGATTTGTGCCAAGAAGCTAGGTCAAAGGTGATAAGTTCATAGCCTACGCTCGTAGAAATTCGTGTGCTCAATTAAGACCCTTCGCATTTAAAGCCAAAGATAGTTTACACCTGATCTTTTGAAATTCAATTAATTGAAAAAATCATCTAAAAATAAAGATAATAGAGTGAATTAAGTTCGATGGCATTATCGCTGTAGGGATGAGTTATTGAGTGAGCACAAGGATCTCTATATTTCCCACAAACACGATATATGTACTCGTTTTTCAAAATTGAGCAATGACTTCCGGAGTGGTTTTTAGAGCAAGTTTATTAACTAATCGAGGCAATATACCAAAAATATCTTTTGTTTTATATATTATTTTGATAAAATTTCTACGTATCTAGAATTTAATAATCATAATCTTTTTACGGAGGGGGGGTTAAATGAGATCTCATTATAAGCTATTTAGAATAAATCAAAATAAAATGTTTAAAACAATAATTGATTTAGTCACTATTATTATTCTTTATATACTGATACTGGCGTTACTTGCGGGGGTGATAAATATCCTCCTGCAGATCAAATCAATTCTATTCGGGACTTTTGGGGTGGTTTTGGTCAGGTAGGATCCAGTGTCCTCACAATTTTTATTCTTATTGATCTTTTCAAGACTTTTGTTGATTTTCGTGAACATGAAGAAATCAGACTTACATATGTAACCGACGCTACGATTTTAATAGTCATGCGTGAAATAGCAGCAGGGGTATATGCCCAAAGATTTGATTATCAATTTATTTTAGGCTTATCGATATTGCTGTTAATATTGGGTATAATAGGGTTCTAGCTGTCAAATACCCAACCAAACCCTCATGAGCCATTGCCACACACATAAAATATGAAAAATTTTCATAAGGATACCCAAGTTTTTCATAGGAAATCGTGATTTCTTCCCCACCATTAGAAACGGTTGAGATCTATACCATGCGGGAAGTTTTTGGTAATATCCAGTCATTCTTCGTAATCAGGTACTTCAAAAAGGGCAGAATATTTCTCTTTTAGTGGTATGAAGAGCTCTTGGTCTAACTTTGTATCATATAAAGTGTTTTCACTTTAGAAAGCTGGTCAAGTGACAAATGATCAACTCTTTTAAGGTTAGCTCCTTTAAGATTAGCNNAAGATTAGCCTCTTCAAGGTTAGCTTCTAGAAGATCAGCCCCTTAAGGTTAGCTCTTTTTAGTAAAGTGTCCACCTTCTCAGGAGTCAAATCCAACCATTTCTCACTCGTCTTTTCCTAATTTACCTAAAACATCGGGAAATAGTTTTCCGGTAAGAGCAATTGATTGACCCTTTAATTTGAGAGTGTATAAGTCTTCGTATGACCCACCAGTAGTTAAATAACAATACTCAAATCTATTCATTTTGTTCACCCCTCTGTATATTCTTGAATATTTTGTTTTAACTAATTACATTCACTTCTCNNGAGGCACCTGGAATTGCGAAGCCAGGATGCCCTCAGGGTCTTTAACGGCTCTCGCTGTTGAGAACAAGAGAAGAGTGAGTGTTTATATGGGTAATTGGGTGGAGTCGAAGAGAAAGTTATGGAATGTGCAATACTCAAGCGTGGCTATATTTTCTGAAAGAATAAATAAAATTAAAATTGAAGTGGCATAATTATTCATTAATTAAAATATTTTTCGAAACTTCCATACATATTAAGCACGTCGCTCATACACTCATCAGATAGCTTTTTATATCTTTCCACATCGGCTGTATGTATGGGTTCACTTGCTAATGTTTTCATCTTAGTCACTATAGACAAAAGATCATCAGTTACCCGCTCAGGCAATATATCACGCACCTCAACAGCAACCCCAATAAAAATTCTAGCATACCTTCTAAACATTTCATCAAAAATACTGTACCCATCATACTCACCACGAGTCTTCCAATCGAAGTAAAATTCTAAAAGAGCTTTTTTTACCACAGATTTAGCAATAATAAACTGCTCTTCTTTGTTGTTTCTAGCATCTAGCAACCGATCAATCTCAGAATATATAATACCCCACATAAAGAATAGCTATAGTATTAATTCATTAAATACTTGCACGATGCATTAAATACTTTTAATTAAGTAGATAGCTTGTAACAGGCAGTGCAAACAATGCCTATGCTATTTATTCAGCAGAATAATTAGAGTCATCGAAGCTATATGGCTCTGCCTTTTCTGAAGGCTTCAAGAAATTTTACATCATTGAACTTTTCTGCTTGAGACTAAGAAGAAATGAAATAACCTGAACGTGTTTTTACTCGGTGATGGCCAAATCGAGAAGCTAAACGAGAACAGTACAAGCAAAAGGATTTTATTTAAACTTGGATTTTATTTAAACTTTGATCTAGGAGGATAGCAGGCTAAACATTGAGCTGCTTCCCGAGAATAAAGAAAAATAGTAAGCAACGATGAAATATTTATAATGTCCGGTTATTCATCAGGTTTTTCAAAAAG
>DADN01000124.1:0-139 GCA_002509665.1 Methanobacterium sp. UBA8 | reverse complement strand
CCTTCAAGGTTAGCCCTTTGAAGATTAGCCCCTTCAAGTTTAGCTCCTTCAAGATGAGCTTTTTTAAGGTTAGCTCTTTCAAGGGAAGCTCTTTTAAGGTCATCCCTTTCAAGATGAGCCTCTTGAAGGTTAGCCCCTT
>DADN01000276.1 GCA_002509665.1 Methanobacterium sp. UBA8 | reverse complement strand
TGAACTGTGTATTAAAGTTGCTAGTATGGTACCTAAAGTAATAGAATATTCATAGATCGATATGCTTTAAAGCTTTTTTTGTATGACAATATCATCGCAGCGGCATAGGATGAGAATATTTATTTTCCTCGGTATATGTCCTGAAAATCCATGAGGATTTGGTTTGAACAGTATCATGGACAATAATTTAAACATGCATAACAAAAATGTATTTCACTTCATTCTGCCATACCGGTTTCCATCGGCCATTTTTATCCTATAAAAAAACCTTTTCACATGTTCTGCAGCATTTACACTTTGTATTTTTCATTAAATCATATGAACCCATTAACTGTTGCTGTGCTTGTATTTTTATATTAAATATTCACATGAATTTTATGTTAAAGATAGTTTAGCCACTTAAAATACTACTAAAGTAAATTTTATTAACTCGTTTGACCTTAATAAAACATATTGTGTATCGATTTGTATGTTGATTTAATACACAGCATAATGATCCAAAATATTCATATAAAATTTTACAGATCTAATATTTCATTTTTAATATTTTATTTCCCATTATGTGAAATACAATTCACTAAAAAGTAACATTTATATGTTGATTAAATTGAATTATCTTAAAAGAAAAAAGATTAGTTTCAATCATTAATGAGGTTGGGCTTTATGTTGTATGGTGTCGTAGATATTGGTTCAAACACAGTGCGATTAAACGTTTATCGTTATGAAAATAATAAAATAAGCGTTATGTTTTCAAACAAAGAAAATTTAGGCCTAGTATTCTATATAAAGAACGAAGAATTAACCGATGAAGGAGTTGAAAAATTAGTTTCCGTGCTAAAAGAAATGAAAAATGATTTGGACTATTTCAAAATAAAAAATTACAGTTTCTTCTCCACAGCTTCACTGAGAAATATTGAAAACCGTGATGAGGTTATTGGAATTATTAAAAATAAGGTAAATATTGAAATTGATGTATTATCTGGTGAGGAAGAGGGAGCTCTAAGCTTTTGCGGATCTATTTCTACCATTAAAAAAGATAACGGGATTTTAATTGATGTTGGTGGAGGTAGTGTTGAAATAGTACTTTTTAAGAATAGAAAAATAAATGAAAGATATAGTATCCCCATTGGTTCTTTAAAAATTTATAACAGATATGTTTCTGGAATGGTGCCCAATAAAGAAGAGAGTAATTTGATTAAAGAAACAATGCACTCTAAATTAGATAAAATGGATTTTAATGAAGAGAAAATTCCTTTTATGTGTGGTGTTGGTGGAAGTATCCGTGCCATGGGCAAAATGATAATTGATTTACATTTACAAGATAAAAACTATAATTTAATAGATTTAAAACTATTAAATCGCCTTAAAGAAGAATTGAAGTATGATAATAAAGATACCTATAACAAAATATTACATGTTAAACCATCCAGAATCCATACTCTGGTCCCCACTTTAATAATTGTTGAATCAATTGCTTCTTACTTTGGTTGTGACCAACTACAAATCAGTGAATTTAGTGTTAGGGAAGGCTATTTATTTAAAAAAATGTTAAATAGGTGCCAAAATGTCTAAAAATGATTATAGTTTCACCCAAAACCGTGAATTATCCTGGTTAAGATTTAATGACCGTGTTTTAGAAGAAGCAGAAGATGGTTCTGTTCCTTTATTAGAACGTTTGAAATATGTGTCAATTTTTACAAGTAATTTAGATGAATTTTACATGGTCCGATGTGGAAGTTTGTACGATTTATCCCTCATCAATGAAGATTATGTGGATAATAAAACTGGTTTAAGTGNNTGATAGATCCAAATTCCTGTATAAACGTAGAGATGATGTATTTAAATCTGTTAATTCTCTCTTAAAAGAGCATGGCATCCATGATTTAGATTTTAATGATTTGACTAAAAGCGAAACTAAATTTATCAATAAATATTTCTTTAACTACATTTTTCCAGTTTTATCTCCCCAAATTATCGATGTTCAACATCCTTTTCCCCATTTATTGAACAAATCATTAAATGTTATGTGCATAATGAAGAATAAAAACGAAACCCTGTATGGGCTTATTCCCATTCCATCCTCTTTACCTAAGATTGTTTATTCACCCAGTGATGGAATGCGCTTTATTTTGATAGAAAAAATAATATACGAATATGCCAATGAAATCTTTTCAAATTATAAAATAGAATTTAAAACCATTGTTNNACTTTATCTAACTCACAAATTGATGAAGATGAAGATTACCGGGGGTACATGAAAAAAATTTTAAAGAAAAGAACCCGTTTAGCACCGATAAGATTGGAATTTTACAAATATACAGACCCCAATTTAACAAAATTCTTATCTCATCAACTTAACATCGAAAAAAATCAAGTAGAAATCTCAAATACTCCTTTAGACATGATTTATGTGTATGAACTATATGATCATGTTAAAGATGTAAATCAATTGATCTTTCACAAATTATCATTTAATCCTTATTATCCTAAAATACCGCAAACTTTTAAGGAAGGAAAGCTTATTTCTCAGTTAAAAAAGAGAGATATCTTACTATTTTACCCATATGAATCCAT
>DADN01000180.1:4829-4963 GCA_002509665.1 Methanobacterium sp. UBA8 | reverse complement strand
ACACGTTTCAGGGATTCATCAACTCTTTTTTCAACTTCTTCCTTGGATAAACCTAAATTCATGGGCCCGAAAGCTACATCTTCCACCACTGTTGGGGCAAACAGCTGGTCATCAGGATTTTGAAATACTATCCC
>DADN01000180.1:2166-4812 GCA_002509665.1 Methanobacterium sp. UBA8 | reverse complement strand
AATTCCGTTAAAATGTAAAAATAATGTTGATTTCCCTGCCCCATTTGGTCCAAGTAGTGCAATGATTTTACCCTCTTCCGCTTTAAAATTGACTTTATCAAGGGCCTTTGTGCCATCGGGATAGCTGTATGTGATATCTTTTGTTTCAATTATATTCATCATTTCACCTAGATAATGGTAAATTCTGTATTTAATTAATAAAGCTGCTTTTTAGTTGCAAATCGAAGCTTACGAAAAACCTCGTTTTTCCAACGTCAAATCTCCAATTTGACAGCTTTTTGCATTTTATATAATTTTTAAACCCCATGTTAAATAGGTTCCAAGCAAAAGGAAGGATTCAAAGGATAATAGTAAAAGAATATTTTTAGTTCCTATATCTTTCCGGCTTTTGAAGGTTTTAATAGATCCTCCATAACATCTTGATTCCATAGTTATATAAATCTGTTCACCGCGCAACCATGTCCTTATAAAAAGATTGCTTGCAAGGAGGCCCATGGATTTATAAGTCCTTTTAAGGCCGGAATATCCCAACCTGGTTTCTTGGGAGTGATACATGTTAATTGCTTCATCTAAAAACACAAATATATAACGATACATAAGCATGGCTATTTCAACCACAATCTGGGGGATTTTAATGTCTTCCAGTATTGAAAAAATTTCATTCATGGGAGTTGTAAGTGCCAGAAATGCCAGACATGAAAAACCGCCCATGATCCTTGCCAGAGTCAAAAACCCGAGGTTAAAACCATCTACGGTTACTGCAAGGTTAAATATCCCTAAGTTTAAAACTGACGTGCCTGTTCCAAAAAATACTGCCATAAAAACAAATGTTATTAACGCAAATGAAAATGGGACTGCAATGAACTTCAAATAAAATTTAGCAGGGATTTTAGCTTTAAATATAATTAAAAAAGTTACCAGAACAAATATGGTGAGAGGTATAACTGGTGAGGTGGATATAAGGCTCACTAACATGGTTAAAATTGCAAACAATACTTTGAAATATTCATTCACATTTTTAATGCCGTTAGAATGAGCATAATCATCTAAGGTGTGTTCAAACATCTCTTCACCAGAATTTATCATTCATTTTTATTTAATTCAGTTTTATCCTGCTCACTTGCTGCAAGATGATTATCCAATTCTTCTTCTTTTCTTGTTTTTGCCCTGCCTTTGTAGTACCCTAAAACGTAGCCTATTATAAGCGCACCAATAGCAGCCTGCACTGCAAACAGCAGACTTTCTATTTCACCACTCGGCGGTTCCCATATGGAATTAAACCACGGCTGATAGCCGGTGGCTTCTATGGCCTGGCTCCCTTGATCATCTGAACCGGTAAAGTAACCTTCACCTTTACCATTGTAAAGTGCAAGTGGAAGAGCCACAATTATAACCGCTAAAAGCAGCAGGATGACAGGTTTTTTATCTACCAATTAGGCCACCTCTGGTGATTTTTCTGCAGTTTCTCCTGTTTTAGCAGGTCCTATAACCTTTAGGGTCCTTAGTATGTCAGGTCTAAGTTTTATGATGTAGTCAAATATAACTACAGTTAAAAGCCCTTCAGCTATTGCAAGCGGTACCTGAGTGTAGGCGTATATTAATATGAATTTTACAAACGCTGACCCGAATGTAGGCACTGGAAATGCCAGTGAAAGCTGTACTGCAGTGGTTACATAGGTTAACCAGTCACCGATAACTGCAGCTAAAAATATCCCTATTGAAGGAGACCCGCCCACTTTTTGAATGCCTTTGTAAACCAGCCATGCAGCAAATGGACCTACAATACCCATAGAAACGATGTTGGCTCCAAGAGTGGTTATTCCTCCGTGTGCAAGGAGCAGTGCCTGGAATACAAGTACAATTGCGCCTAAAACGCTTACTGCTGCCGGCCCGAAAAGTACAGCACCTAAACCGTTTCCTGTGGGGTGGGAAGTACTTCCAGTAACTGAAGGCAGCTTTAAAGATGATAAGATGAATATAAATGCCCCTGTAATTGCAAGCAGCGGCTTGGACTCTGGGTGTTCATCTGTAACCTTCTTGATCTGGATTACACCGTAAGCAACCACTGGTAACGCGATTATGTACCAGAAAAGGCACCACTGCCACGGTAAAAATCCTTCCATTATGTGCATGTTAAAGTCTCCTTTACTTTTTCTAAAGTATACTTGAGAGATTATATAAAGTTTCCTATTTTTGACCGATTTTTCTAAGAACCTGTGGAAAAATTCCGAGTTGTTTAAAGGAGGACTGATTATTCTAATTTTTAAAAATTGTATGAAATATCTAATTTGGAAAATTAAGTCGTTCAAAGTAGAAAAGTGAGCAAAGAAACTGGCTTTTCTATCTGTTATACAGATATTTTATTGGTTAAATGTAGTTAAATGGGTAAATACTATATATTTGGATTGAAAAACGCTGTAAGTTTAAAGAAAAATCTAAAATGTAATTTATGTNNTAAATTAATTGAATTATGTATGTAAATAAATATATTATTATATAATAATTAAATTCATTCAGTTTCAGAAATAATATATATACATCGACATTAAGGGAGTTTGTTCTGCGCCCCTGAACTTGAGTGTATTACTTAATTTAGTGGAGTATATGAGTCATGAACAACTACAGGGGATTATTGACCCAAGTTAA
>DADN01000180.1:0-2139 GCA_002509665.1 Methanobacterium sp. UBA8 | reverse complement strand
GAAAATTAAATTTAATTAAAATAAAATTTGGGATTATTCCTAACTTTTTTAAATGAATTTAACTTTTTTTTATTCTAGATTTTTTCTGCTGATATCATAATTATATAATTTAAGATATAGTGCTCAAAAATTGTATTGATTGACTTTATGTGAGTAAAAATGATACGATTTTTAAAATAATCCTAAAATTAAACGATAAATTTATATAAAATTACTTAGAGATAATATAATAACAAAATAAAAAATGAGGTGATATGTATGACTGANNCCAGTAAAAACAACATAATTTCTAAAATGATTAGATAATAAAACCATAAATTTATATATGGTTATTTATACAGTGTATATTGGTAAAATAACGGAGGCGGTCATTTATGACAGAATTACCATTTGCTCCAGTAAGTAGAATAATAAAAAATGCTGGTGCACAGAGAGTTAGTGAAGATGCTACAGAATCTTTAACAAAAGTGTTAGAAGAAAAAGGCGAAGAAATCGCTTTAGCAGCTGTTAAACTTGCAAAACACGCAGGAAGAAAAACAGTTAAAGCATCAGACATTGAACTAGTCGTTAAAAAGTTATAGGTACTTTTTCTTTTTTAAACCCAATAATTCTTTCTTTTTTACAAATATTATCTTAACTAATTTTAAAAATGTTATTAAGGATTAATTATGTTGAAATTAGGTATAGTATTTATAGAATGCTGAAATATATGATTATAATTCCACAAATTACCAGCACTAAACCTAAAAGATTGTAAAGGTTCTTTTTGGATCCATAATTGAGATATTTATCTGCCCAAGATTTTTTATGGCTTAATTTATTGCTATTTGTAATCAAATAACATGCATATATTATAAAAAATAATCCGATTATAAAGCTAATGACTGTCATAATAAATGTTTAAAAACAGACTATATAAATTATTTCTTTTTGAATTACTTTTCATTTACTCTTAAACTATTTAATAAAGATTATAATTCATAATCTTAAATTATATGCTTGGTAAAACTTATTAAAGATACATTAATGTAATTTAATCTGGAAATAAAGTTTTTAATCTAATGAAATCAGTTTAAGAAGTTAAACTTAGATTGTTGACCTGCAGGTATAAAAGGTGAAACTTTTAAATTATAGGGAAATGTCAGTCTAAAATTTCCAGTAAATGATGGAAAAGAATGTTATAAAACTTTTATTTTTAAAATAACACATTAAATTTAAATTTTAGGTACCAAAGAGAGTACTTTCTTATAGAATCCATAGAGATCTAGAATATAACTCCAGAACAGTAGCTCATAGGAATTCAGCGTTAAAAAGAGTTTATACTCTTAAAGAGTTTTATAGGAGTAATGTGGCCATCAATAAAAGAAAAAAACTGTTATTGAAGGTACTCTTAATAAATTCTATTAGATGTACCAATAATAAGATTGCCACAAAAATCAGGACATAGAAAAAAAATAAAAAAAGATAAAAAAATAGGGATGGAAATAGATTTTGTTACGTTTTTCATATTTCCTATTTTATTTTTTTCTTGTGTTATTTGCAAAACCGGTTATCACCAGCAGTACA
Source organism: Methanobacterium sp. UBA8 (assembly GCA_002509665.1). GTDB lineage: Archaea > Methanobacteriota > Methanobacteria > Methanobacteriales > Methanobacteriaceae > Methanobacterium_D. The sequence goes on along the minus strand of DADN01000180.1, from coordinate 573 downwards.
CTTAACAGTAAAGGCATTATAGGAACACCAGTAGGCTGCATTGGAACTTTTTGGTTTTGGGCGTTATTATTTGAATTTGATGATATTCCATGATTTCGATTGTATATTGATGCTGCGTGAACATTTACTACTTTTGATATTATTACCTTAGTTATGTGGATTATCACTACCTTATTTGGACGTACATGTACAGTTACACTAGCATTTTGACCAGGTATTGTTGCAGTGTTAACTATTTTTTTACCAGCTACAGAAGCTTTAGGGGTAACAAACAGTTGTAATGTTGCACTAGCACCGCTGGCGAGTGTTCCAACAGTCCATATTCCAGTAGCACTGTTGTAAGTACCCTGACTTGCAGTGTAACCATTAAATGTTAGACCAGCAGGTATTACATCAGTCACCTGAACATTGTTGGCAGTACCTGAACCATTATTCTTTACAGTTATGGTATAACTGAACTGCTGACCCACAGTAGGTCTATGGTTACTTGCGGTTTTGGTTATTGTCACATTAGACACAGGAGTTGTAGATACAACTACAGGTGCGTTGACTATTTGTCCTGGTGATGTTGCA
>DADN01000240.1:2527-3152 GCA_002509665.1 Methanobacterium sp. UBA8 | reverse complement strand
ATATAGTATTAACAAAAAGTGGTTCGATAGGTGAATCAGCTTTAATTAATGTAAATTTCGATTTTTCTCTTTTCGAAAGTTTAGCTTTGATAAAATATGAAAGAAAAAAGATAAATGGTTATTTTTTAAAATACTTGCTTAATACGGATTCAATCAAGCATAGATATAAAAAATCAACTAAAGGAGTAGCTGTAAAACATTTGCATTTAGTTGATATTAGAAAGCTTCCGATTATTTTACCACCAATAGAACTCCAAAACAAATTCGCAGATATAGTTCAACAAGTAGAAACCATAAAATCAGATCAATCCCAATCAAAACAACAAATAGACAACCTATTCAACACCCTAATGCAAAAAGCATTCAAAGGAGAACTCGTATGCTAGACTCAGACCTCAAATCAAAGATTAACCAGTTATGGGATAAGTTCTGGAGCAGTGGAATATCCAATCCCCTGCAGGCCATTGAACAGATGTCCTACTTAATGTTCATGAAACGTTTAGATGATGATGAGATCTCCAGGGAAAAGAATGTCCCACTCAAAGGGGGAAAATATGAATCCCTCTTTAAAGACTGTCCTGATTGCAGGTGGTCCAACTGGAATAACATGGCTGCTGATGAGATG
>DADN01000240.1:0-2513 GCA_002509665.1 Methanobacterium sp. UBA8 | reverse complement strand
TACATGAAGGATGCAGTCTTTGCCATTCCCACCGGAACTCTCCTGACTGAAGCCACCAAAATTATCGATGATATGCATATTAAAGATCGGAACATGGATACCAAGGGGGATTTATACGAGTACCTCCTATCTGAACTTAAAACCTCCGGTAAAAATGGTCAGTTCCGTACCCCCAGGCACATCATCCAGATGATGGTGGAACTGTTAAACCCTAAAATTGGGGAAACTGTCTGTGATCCAGCATGTGGTACTGCTGGTTTTTTAGTCAATTCTTACCAGCACATCCTTAAATCAAATACTTCTCCTGAATTAATTAAACTTGATGATGAAGGTATCGAATACAACTTCAAAGGAGACAAATTAAGCCCAGAAGAATTCAAGTTTCTGAAGAGTGAAACACTTTATGGATATGACTTCGACCAGACCATGGTTCGAATCTCTTTAATGAACCTGATGATGCACGGGATCAACGAACCTTACATTGATCAGCTTAACACTCTTTCTGTGAGATACAACCAGGAACCAGAATATGATATTGTCCTGGCCAATCCACCGTTTAAGGGAAGTATAAACAAAGAAGAATTAAGTGATGATTTCTCAATTAACACTACCAAAACGGAGATTCTCTTTTTAGAGTTAATGTACAACATTCTAACGATAGGTGGAAGATGCGCAGTTATTGTACCTCAAGGAGTTTTATTTGGAAATTCCAGAGCCCATAAATCCATAAGAATGAAACTTTTAGAGGAATGCAGGTTAGATGCTGTGATCTCCATGCCATCTGGTGTTTTCAAGCCCTATGCAGGGGTGTCCACTGGTATCTTAATCTTCACCAAGGGAGAACCCACTGAAAAAGTCTGGTTCTATGACATNNACGTATTTTAAATGCTATGTCTTCAGGATCATCATCAAGAGAACATTCTAAATCAAATTCAGTAAGAGGAATATCTAACTTTTGTGTTAGTTCTAATGCAATCTCTCTTCTTTCTTGAGCATCTTTAATTTCAAATATTATTTCGGGAAAATTTTCTATATCCCTATCAGGCAGGGTACGGTAATCAGAAGGCAGAGNNAGAAAAACGCACTGGGGTAATGATAGATCTTACTCAATTTACTGAGCTGTTTAAAGGTAGGCACATCCTCTCCATTTTCCCAGGAAGTTATAACTTCAGTTTTCTTATTCATCTTTTTTGCGACTTCACTGGCACTGTATCCTGCATTTTTTCGTGCCCACTGCAGACTGTTGTGATTAGTGCCTGTAGCCTTAGGAGTTCGCATAAAAATACCTCATCTATCTTAAATATTAATATGGGGTCTGATAGTAATTATTAATTTGTATTGTATAAGTAATTAGATTTTATGTTTTTAAAAAATGGGGAACTGGAACTCAGAGGATAATCGATTTTTGTCTGGAACCAGTTTTTAATATGTTGAGTGGATGTTATGTGCGTGTTGTGTACGCGTTATGTGCGTGTTGAGTGCGTATTGNNATCTCCAACTACAAGGAAATCGAGTATGAAGAGATTGAATATGAACCTCCAGAAGTAATTAAAAAGAAGATTTTGGATCTGGAAGAAAAGATCATAAAAGGCCTAAAAGATCTTGATTTATGAAGTTTTGAGTGCGTGTGGGGTGCGTGTTACATGCGTGTTGAAATTTTCCACATAAGTCGGCATACTCCTCAATTAGCTTTTAAAAATCCGTTCTCGGGATGTCTTTTTCCATTTCCATGAATTTGTGTTTTTTTATCATGTATGGATAAATGCATTACTGGAATACTTTTTTTAAAGAGAAATATACGAGTTGTAAAAACCTACTCAACAAAATAAAAATTGTAACTTTTTTTAATTCAACAGATCACAAATATTAAATATTGAAAAGGTTATTTCAATTAAATAAGGAGAATTTCTATAAAAATTTGGTTATTTGGTTTTAATCTAAGTGTATAGATTATTTAAATGTGTTTTTATAGAATTTGCCATATTGTGTGGTATTTTTGAGTATAGGAATGTTCGAAAATTGTTGATGATCATTTGTCGATCGATGACTATACTCATGTAAAACGTTTGGGTGATAAGTTAAAACTTTCATTGATTGGGAAACCTTAATCGATGGGGAAATTTGCATCTCACACCAGATAAACCGTTTGAAATTAAGTAAATTTAGAGGGATTTAATTGATAAGCGTAGGTAAAAAAGTAAAAAATGTAAAATTAGGATTTGAAGGTGTTGTAGTGGATAAGAAGGAACGAATACATCCACATAAGGTCTACTTTGAACAAAAAATGACCATAACTCCACCTGCAACTGATGGATCATGGTATACCAAGATGTATCTAGTTAAAAATCCTACCGAAGGTAGTATGTGGTTTGAAGAAAAAAGCTTAATTGAAATATAATTTGGTTTTTTTTAAAGATCAACACATTTAAAGCTTGCAAAGGTCTTTTTTAGGATGGTAATTTTATCATTTATTTTTTTTTAAATTTACCATTATGTAGTACTGATCGGGGTTG
>DADN01000040.1 GCA_002509665.1 Methanobacterium sp. UBA8 | reverse complement strand
GTTTATTTTGTTTATGTCCAGTATAATATTACAGTAATTTTAGCAGCGATTCTAATGATAATACCAACATTTTCAGATGGCTTAACGCAGTTTTTTGGATTCAGGGAAAGTAACAATGCTTTGAGATTTTCAACTGGTTTAGCTGCAGGGATCGGACTTGGAATTTTGGTTAAATCCATAAAATGGATTTTAATTAGTTAAAAAATAAACTGGAGGCATGAAGGAATGGCAAAATGTCCAAACTGTGGAAAACAAAATAAAGTCACTGCAAAATTCTGTGAAGGCTGCGGAACTACTCTAAATGACACAGCTACATCAGCACCTAACGGATCGGAAAGCACATCTGGGGGACCAATGGGTTGGTGGAATAAACAGAGTACAAAGGGTAAAGCTGCGGTTGGTATTGTAGGAATTTGCTGCTTAGGGCTTATACTTATAGTGGGAATAGGCGGATTATTATCTCCAGATAATACAAATGCTACCCCTCAATCATCTACAGCTACATCAGCAGTTACAACTAAAACTGTTACCATTTCTCAATTATATGGTTCAAGTGTAGCAAAAGGAACAACTGTAAAAGTCACTGGAAAAGTTTTCCAATCAGATGGGTCCAACCTTTTAATAGAAAACTCTAATGGGCAGGACGTACTGGTACAAGGAGATGATGTAGAGGCGTATGAAGGCAAAAGTGTAACTGTAACCGGAACATTTGATGGACCAACTTCATATACTACTGTTTTGGGTAGTGAAAGAACAGTACCAACTATAACAGATGCTCAAATAGTAAGTTAAGGGTCCGAACCCTTAATTTCTTTTTTTGAATTAAGCTTCTAAAAGGATAATAATATATGAAAAATTAGAAGATGGTTAAATAGTATCAAATGGTTATAAAATTTGTCTAAAATAAATTCAGATGATATGGGGGCACTAAAATGATTTTCTGTCCAGAATGTGGTAAAGAGAATAACGAAGAAGCAAAATTCTGCCAGTACTGTGGGACAAAGTTTACAAATTCAGAAAATAAAGAACCTATTCAAAAAAAACCGCAAGCAGAAAAAATATGGATTGAGAAATGTCCTGTTTGTGAAAATGGCCCATTAATTTACCATGATCATAAGGGAATGCTCGGACTTACAACAATTCATATCTGTGAATGTGAAAGCTGTGGATCTACTTTTAAGAAAAAAGGCAAAAATTATCAATTAAGCCATGTAAATGATCAATCAAACCATATCTGGCAGGAGTATGGAAAACAAGCCCTTGCAGAAAGAGAATGGATAAATATAGCTGATGGCGGGATTTCAGATGCTAAGCAGCAAGAGCAGGATATTAAATCATGGCTGGTAGATGCATCACATGGGAAAGTTACATTTTCGGATACAAACTCTCCAGTAATTCTAAAAAAAAGTGAGAGGGCTCTACTTTTTTGGTCAGATATATCCCTTTGGGAACCTAGAGTAGTTAGACAAACAAAAGGATCTTATGGGGGACAAACTTTTAGGGCTGCAAAAGGGGTATCTTTTAAAGTAGGAACTTTTTCATCACACAGTGAATCTCATGAAGAATTAAGGACTATAGACCAGGGCATACTCACTTTAACAAACAAAAGACTGGTTTTTACAGGAGCTAAACGTACTAATAATATAGATTTAAATAAAATTATATCTATAGAACCTTATAGGGATGGTATAGCTTCTCGAAGAGAAAATAAGCAAAAAACAGAATATTTCATAGGCATTAACAGGACTAACATCAATATTGCCTGTAATGGACATGCATACACGGTCCCTGTTTCAGGAATTGTATTGAAATGCATCATTGAGGGATTAATAAAACAATCATAATTTTTTTTAGCTATCAAAATCAATGATTTTGCGGTGTCAAATCATAGATTGATCCCATCGCTTCATCATATCCTGCACGCTCTTAATAAAATCTGAAGTAGACTTAACTAATTCAGTACTTTTATACTTAAACAGATAGAGTTAACAGAAACTAATTCAAAGCACATGCTATTATAGATAGGAATGTTAAAATGACACGATGTCCAGAATGCAGTAAAGAAAACAATGAAGATGCAAGTTTCTGCCAGTACTGTGGAACAAAATTTGCACACCTTGAAACTGAAAAGAAGGTTGTTTTGGAAGATAACCAAATAGAATCAGACTCTGGCAAGCATGTTGGTATTAAATCTAGATCTGCACGTGATTGGATTGCATCTAATTTAAGGTCTCTATTTGATTTAATTATATCTACTTTGGTGATTTTGGATACTATTCTTATTGGTTTTATTCTGCTCTATCCGTCTTACGCGAATTCAATGTACATAGTTGGGTTTGATTTAATAGTGTGTATAATTCTCTTTGTTGAATTTATCTATAACAAACGGTCGAAAGATTATGAATCAAATTTAGGGGAAGATGTAATCGATATTTTTGCAATGATACCTTTAATGTTCTTTATGATCCTTCCGCCTGTGTGGACAAACTATCTGGCTTTTATGAGATTGTTTAGAATCGTTATATTGCTTGAGAAGGGTAAAAAGGCTATTTTCAACGTTATTGAAAAGACTACCTTAAGTTATATAATTCTCACTCTATTCATTATCATATGTACTGGATCGATTGCTATTCTAGTTTTAGATGAGTCATCGCATGGTGGTATTAATACTCCGTTGGATGCAGTATGGTACGTCATATCTACAGTATCTACTGTTGGATATGGTGATGTGACTCCTGATACTGTAGGAGGTAAAATAGTTGGAATTATTTTGATGATTGTTGGAGTTGGTTTTTTCAGCCTGTTAACTNNCTCTGTTTATGGAAGAACATGAAGAGGAAGAAGATGAAATTAAAAACAAGATAACAAGTATGGAAAAATCAGTGGATGAAATGAAATCTGAAATAAAAGAACTTAAAGAGCTGTTAAAAGAGAATAAATAATCTATTTCTTTAAAGTAATGAAATTATTTTGTGTAATTTCTTTTCATGGGAACAAATGTTATTCCATTATTTGTTGCGGGTTCTCCTGTAATATTGAACCCTAATTTTTTGTATATTGGAACTGCATATATGGATGAATTAACTGTCATTTCGCATAGTTCTGGATTTTTTTGAATGCATAACTCCAGCGCTTTTGTAAAAAGTGCTTTGGCAATGCCCTTGCATTGATATTCCTTATCAACAAAAAGCAGACTGACATGGCAAAAATCCATTATTGCCACTGCCCCCACAAGTTTCCCCATGTCGAAGCAGCCTAACATGAAAATTTTTTCATTTTCTATCATCTTTTGGAGTTCTTCTGGTTGTATAAATTCCTTGAATGTATCGATTCCTTCCTGAGGATATTCATGGGCTACAAATTCTGAGAATACTTTCCAGACAAATGTAGATGCCAGATTAACTTCGGGAGATTTTATAGATTTGATTTTCATCTCAAGAACTCAAAGAATTAGTAAAGAAAAATAAATAATTAATTTTAACTTAGAGACTTGCAGATCTCAACCGCTTTTTCAGCAGCTTCTTCCATAGATATCTCAAATGGAATTCCTGCATCACGTAAAATACGTTGACCTTCTTTTTCATTTGTACCTGTAAGTCTGATAACAATGGGAACCTTATGATCTGCGCTGTTTAAAACAGTTATAACTCCGTTTGCAACATCGTCAGCTCGAGTTATTCCTCCAAGCACATTTAAAAAGATCACTTTAACGTTTGGTTCGCTTAAGACCAGATTTATTGCACGGGCAATACTTTCCTGTGATGCCCCACCACCTATGTCTAAAAATGTGGCTGGTTTTCCTCCGTAAAGGTTGATCATGTCCATACCTACCAGAGTAAGCCCGGCTCCATTCCCGATTACTGCAATATCGCCGTCAAGGGTAACATATGCAAACTCACCTTTTTTGGCTTCTTCAAGGTCTGAAAACTCTTGATGTCTCCAAAGGGCGTCATCATCGACTCCGAATTTTGCATCTGCTGCAATAAGTCCTTCTGGAGTTAAGACAAGTGGATTAATCTCGGCAATAGTTGCATCGTATTTATCAAATACGTTAAACAATTTCAAAATGAACGCGCCCATTTTTGAAATCAGTTCATTGGGGATGCCCATTTTTCTTGCAATTTCCCGCGCTTGATAAGGTAAAAACTCATCTAAAGGATTAATATGGTATTTAACTATTTTTTCAGGGCTTTCTTTAGCCACTTCTTCAATTTCCATACCACCTTCAGTACTTGCCATTATAACAGGCTCTTTAGCAGACCTATCCATTATCACGCTTATATAAAACTCAGACTGGATGTTAACTTTTTCTTCAACAAGTAGTTTGCCTACTTTTTCGCCTTTTATTTCAGTACCTAAAAGCTCTTTTGCTACTTTTTCGGCTTCTTCCGGAGTATCTGCAAATTTGATTCCGCCGGCTTTACCCCTACCCCCAACAAGAACCTGGGATTTTAGGGCAACTGGTTTGCCTAATTTTGCTGCAGCTTCTTTTGCCTCTTCTGGACTTTTTGCAACGTAACTTTCAGGTACAGGAATACCTTCATTTTTAAATATTTTTTTAGCACTGTATTCAAAGCATCTCAAATTTAATCCTCTCCAATAAGGTCCATACCAGCTTCAAATGCAGCAATGTTCTTTTCTTCGGTTCCTTTTGGTACGCTTGCTGCAATGGCATTTCTTGCAGCTTCCTCTGATACTACTTTGGTTGCTTTTACTATGGCTCCAACCATTACGATGTTGGCCACGATGTTGAGTTTAATCTTTTCTGTTGCAGTTCTTGTTGCTGGAGCTTTAATATAATTGATATTGTGTTCTTCGATGAAAGAAATTATATCTTCTTCTTTTATCATGTCGGGGTCAACTATTAAAGTTCCGCCGTCTTTAAGATCATCCAAGTAAGCCATTAATGCTTCATTGGACATTGCAATGAATATTTCTGGCTTTTGAACTTTAGGATAGTCAATTTCGCTGTCGCTTATTACTACTTCTGTCTTTGAAGCTCCACCTCTTGCTTCAGGACCGTAGGATTGTGTTTGAACAGCAAATATGTTATCATAAAGAGAAGCTGCCTTTCCAATAACAATACCGGCCAGTATTATTCCCTGACCACCAAATCCTGCAATTCTTATATCTTTCCGCAATTTAATCCCTCTTTACTATTTTTAACTTTTATAAGCTGCTTTAATTGATTCTGAGGGAGTTCCATTTTCACATTTTTCATTTACCAGTTCACAAAGCCTTTCTGAATATTCTGGCAGGCTTTTATCAACAAATTCTCCCACAATTATTTTTCCTTCAAGTTCTTCTTCACTCATATTTACAGTTTTTTCCTTCAGGATACTGTTCTTTTTCATAAAGTCCATCATTTCAAGTGGAGTTCTCATCCTATTTTTTCTTCCGAAATAGGTTGGGCACTGTGAAATAACTTCAATAAATGAAAACCCTTTATTTTGCAAACCTTTCTTAATGGAAAGTGAAAGCGGCATGGCGTGAGTTGTGGTCCACCTTGCAACATAAGTTGCCCCTGCTGCAGTTACAAGATCAGCCAGACNNGATCGGCCAGACTAAAAGGCCTTTCAAGAGCCCCATATGGTGCTGTACTTCCATAACTGCCTTTTGGTGATGTTGGACTAATCTGTCCTCCTGTCATTCCGTATATGCTGTTATTTATACATATTACAGTGAGGTCTATATTTCTCCTTGCACCATGAATCAGGTGGTTGCCTCCAATAGCTGCAGCGTCACCATCTCCTGTAAATACAACTACATCGAGGTCAGGATTTGCTAATTTAACTCCTGTTGCAAATGTAATTGGTCTTCCATGCGTTGTGTGAAGTGAATCGCATTTTACATAACCGGGTATCCTGGAAGAACATCCTATTCCAGATACCATTACAATGTTATCAAGATCAAATTCTGCCATGTTCATGCCGTTGAAGAACGTGTTCATCACGATTCCATTTCCACATCCGGCACAAAAGATATGTGGGAGTCGTTCTTTTCTTAGATAGTCTGTATAACGACTTCCTGTTAGTGTAGTAGCCATTTTTTCATCTCCCGAACTTATTTAATAATCTGATTATTTGCATGATTCTATATTCTTTAATATTTCACCTGGAAGGTGCATTTCTCCCCCAATTTTTGAGAGTAACTCTACTTCTGCAGCTCCACAGATAACCCGTTCTACTTCATGGACCATCTGTCCAAGGTTCATTTCTACAACAAATACTTTTTTAGCCCCTTCTGTTGCAGATTTAACTATTTCCTCAGGGAAAGGCCATACAACTTCTAATTTAATATGCCCTGCTTTAATCCCTTTTTCTCGCGCCTGTTTAACTGCAGTAATTGCAGATCTGGAAGGTGCACCGTATGAAATCACAATAATGTCAGCATCATCAGTATATAACTCTTTAACTCTGCTTATTTTATCTCTATTTTTAAGTATTTTATTACAGAGCCTCTTTACAAGTTTGGAATGAGTTTCTGGACGTGATGTGTCTGGATAACCTTTTTCATCATGTGTAAGTCCGGTGATGTGCATTTTATAACCTGCTCCAAATGGGGGCATTGGTGACACACCTTCAGGGTCTGCTTTATATGGTAAGAATGTCTCTGGCCCTTCTTCAGGCATTTTTCGAGGGGTGATTTTAACATTATCTGGCACTGTAATTTTTTCCCTCATGTGCCCTACAATNNTACTAGGACAGGTACCCTGTATTTTTCTGCTAAATTAAAAGCTTCCACTGTAAAATCAAAACATTCCTGTACAGAAGACGGTGAAAGGGCTATTAATTCATAATCTCCATGTGACCCCCATCTTGCCTGCATCATGTCCCCCTGGGCTGCCATTGTGGGCTGTCCAGTTGAAGGACCTCCCCTTTGCATGTTAACGATTACAAGTGGGGTCTCTGTCATGGCAGCATAACCTATGTGTTCCTGCATTAAGGAAATTCCCGGACCTGATGTTGCAGTCATTGCTTTTTGACCGCCCCAAACTGCTCCTATAACTGCACCAACTGCAGAAATTTCATCTTCCATCTGTATAAATGATCCTCCCTCTTTAGGCAAAAATACTGCCATATCTTCGGCAATTTCAGTGGAAGGAGTTATTGGATAACCTGCAAAGAATCTGCAGCCTGCTTTAATAGCACCTCTTGCGCATGCTTCGTTACCCTGTATGAAATAATTTTCAGTATTCACCATTTTAACGTCTCCAATTAATTATTTAGGTTATTCTTCTTTCTCTTCAACTCGTATAGCCTGATCTGGGCACATTAATGCACATAAACCACACTTAGTGCATCGTTCTTCGTGCTCAGGAGTTGGAAGGCGAACTCCCTTTTTATTAGGTTTTTTTGATTGTTCATAAACCTTAAAGGGGCAAAATTCTGTGCATATGTTGCACCCCTTACATAGTTCTTTATCTACTTTTATCATGTTATCACTGGGAAGTTTATAAAAGAATAGAACGTTCGAAAACCGCAGTTTTCGGCGCATCAAAAACATAGTTTTTGATAGCATGCAAAAAATCTCCGATTTTTCGCGGCGTCAAAACGAGAGTTTTGACAGATTACAATAATAGAATAATCTTAAATGAATATGTGTTAGTAGTTATATAAAAATAAATGTATCATAAATTCTGTCAATAATTCTTATTTTTTGAAACAGACGCAGTAACCTGATTCAGTTTTGTACACTGAAAGTTCTTCTGTCGCGACAAAATCGTATAAAACACCGGCAATATCTACATAAAAGAACCATTCTCCAGTTTCATTGTGGATCATGGCAATTAACATCTCTAAATAGTCCTGTAATGACTGGCAAAATAATGTGCTTTGATCTAAACCCTTTTTATCTGCTTCATGCTTAAGAACTTCTTCCATCTCGTCATCGGATGGTTTAAGTTTTTTCCATANNCATATCTACACATCTTATAGCAAATTTTAAGTCTTCATACATTTTTAAACTATCCATGAAGTCACCACAAAAAATAATTATAGTGGACTGTAATTTTATCTATTCGTCCATATCTTCAACACATCAAAGGATACTTCAACTCCGACAAAATCATAGATTTTGGCAGCCTTTAATTTACATTTTGTAAACAATCAAATATTTGGTTTGATAGTTGATTAAACACTGTAACTATTTGATCTATTCATCAATATCCTCAACATACATCAAAGGATACTTCAAATCTTCTATATATTCCATCCTTAAAACAGCTTTTTTATCATTGTACTTTGAAACCACTCGTACATCAAGCATATCTCCGTTTAAGGATACATAATTGAATTCACTTTTAGCTTCTTCAAGTATTTCTCTGTTTATTTTCACTTCAACTTCTTCAATACATGGCTGTAATTCCATTGCTTCTTTTATGGATTTTTCAAGTGTTTCTGCACTTTCTGAATTTACAGGTGTTCCAATAAACTGGTGGAAAAGCGCACCCATTGTAATTGCACCTTCAAAGATTACCCTTTCTCTGTTTGAAATATTTTTGAAATATTTATCTTCAATGCCCATTAAAATCTACCTGGTTTTATATTTAAGTGGTACTAATTATAAAATTTGGCATGTATATTTGGATTTAACCTCCAAAAATTTTTGTTAACAAAAATTTTAGAAAATGCATAGCATGCGAAAATCAAGGATTTTCGATGCCCGAAAATTCTTTGAATTTTTGAGGATTTTGGTGGTTCATGAAATGTTTACAAAATCTTGATTTTGTAACATCGAAAATCGTAGCTTGCAAAAACTGAAAGTTTTTCATTCAACCTCCAAATATATCGCTTAAATTGGATATCTGTGACGATATTTGATCTCCTGGGACTGGGAAGTAATATCCAAATACTAGAAACAGCGTAAGGGCAACTGCAGTCATAAAAATAAATATCTTATCTTCATTTACTGGATATAGATAGCTTAAAACTAAACCTATTCCTAAAAAGGCAGCTATTAATAGAGGTGCATATGGAAAAGATTTTTTTCCATTATCTGCATTTGCTGCTTTTGAATAGCTAAATGGAACTATTTTAGTTTGATTTGCCTGTATAATCAATCTTTCTTTGGATGATCCAAGAGGATAACATGTATACAAAATAAGAGTTTTTCCCTGATCTAAAGATAACTGGTATGATGCAGGAACAATATAAGTTCTTACTACTTTATACTGGACATTCCCTATTTCTGGCCAGGATACGGTTATATTATCTCCAGCTTTTAGTTTATCCAGATTTAAAAATGGAGAACTATAAAATGTCCTGTGTCCTGCCAGTACCACAGTTCCATAACCTGGTTTTGCAGATTCTTGCTCGTAATATACGCCGTAATTTACTGATTTATTGTTGATATTTTGATCAACGCCTATTTTTGGTATTTCAAGAAAAGGAGTATCTGATTTATTTAGAACAACATTTTCTGTTGTTGCATAGAAACTTACTTCTACCATAAAATAAAGGGAGATGATTACCATCCCCGCAATGATAAAAAGTGTTGATAACTTCATGTAACCTTTTTTTATAGCTTATTATTATTAAGGTTAATGTTATTCACATGGGTTATCATCTAAGCCTTGCATAGGCTAGTCCGCCAGCAGCTAAAATACCTCCAATTGCGAATGGAAGGTATGGAATTCCTGTGTTTTTAGTTGATGCCGATGTGTTGTCTGATGCTGCATTGGCTGTTTGTACTGATGCTGATGTGTATTTCCCTGTACCTGATGATGATGAACCTGAATAAGGCCAGTAATAAGTGTATGTAAACCATTCTGTACATTTTGAACCTAGAGTAACGTCCCATGCTGCAACTGCTCCGTTCATTACGGTGTCTTTATCTTTATATGTTGCTGTTGGGTTACTGTATATAAGTTTTGAGCTAGTAGGTACAATCGGAGCTCTTACTATTCCGGATACTCTATAATCTCTTAAATTTGCAAGCTTGAATGTGAAAGTACCCTTCCATGATTTAAGATCCAGATTTGGATTAAGTATTTCTATTTCATTTGGCTGGAACCATGAAGCATCTATACCTGGGTCTGGAATTATTGGCCAGTATACGTCCGTTGAAGCGTTTTTGTTAGTTATAACTGCCGGATCACTATTACCGGAAGTATCTACTCCCATAGATCCAAGTGCATAGACTGTAAATGACACTGTTTTTGTTTGTCCTGGTTGTACTTTCCATCCCCAGTCTCCACCTAATTCTGGGCTAACTGCATCAACCATTTTCACCGCTGAAGGATTTGTATCATATACAACCCATTTTATTGTACTGTCATCTACTAAACTGCCCTGGTATACATTGCTTATCTTAAAATATTCAACATGGCTTCCTTTGTTTTTTATAGTTACTGTAATAGTGGCAACAAGGTTACTTAAACCTACATTAGGCTGGCTATATTTTATCTCTTGTGCTGCTCCATATACTACATTATTATCTGAATTTGAACCTATTACCCCTATAACTGCTACTAATACCATTAACACAACGCATATTTTGTTTATATTCATTTATATCCCCTTTTGACTATCATATTGAGATATATGTGGTTTTGTATAATGGCCCGATTTACCACATATACCTGTTTTTAGATGTTATCCGTATATTTGTTTAAGCTCCTTAATCATCCAGTTAGGAGCTTGCTGGGTTGGAACTGTAAGTATGACATTGTTCATGTTTTGTATAAGGAATATTGCATTTTCTCTTGGAACCTCTAGTAATAGTAGGTATTGTGCATCAAGTTCTCCCAGGTTTGATGTCCTCTCGAAATCTGATAATCTCCAACCATATGAGTTTAATAAGGAACTTACTTCACTTTGATCCCAGTTATTAGCAGCAGCAGCTTTTAAAAGCTCATCTACATCTTCAGACGCGGATTCACTGCGTGAACTACCCTGGACCAGATTACTCATGGCAACAGTCTGTGCATGTGATTTGTTTGCATTTATTGTTCCACTGTCTTTAGCTCTTAGAATTGCGAGAACAGTTGCTCCACTTATTTGAGGAGTACCATTTGATGAAGACACTGTAGAAGTAGTGTTGTTTGAAGTTGAAGCACTTGAAGTTTCATTCATTAAATACACGTCAACAGAATTTCCGACATTTATAAGGCCTCCAGCAGCCTGCAGTCTTGAAATTATTATTGGAATGGCCACAGTATTTGGGGTTGTAATCTGCATTTGCGATAATACACTAGCGTCTGCTTGACTAACTATTGTTTTAGCATCTGCAGCTTTTACTATCGAATTCTTTTGTGTGCCCGTACTATCATTAAATGATATCATAACCCGGTTATAAGGGTCTTTTTGCGAATTAATCTGCTGATTCTGATATTCTCTCCATGCCTCTGTTGCAGGACCAAGTACATCTATAGCGTCCACCTGATCAGGCGTTGTAGCACTTTCAATTTGGGCTCTAAGATTTATTCCCCGTGCATCTGTTGCCAGCGGTCCTGTAAAGTATGTATTAACTGCGCTAAGTTTTGTTTGTTTGGCACTTGATAACGTATCTTGATAAGGTGCATAGACTAAGAAGTAGTAACCTGCTCCGACAAGTACAATTAATATAATCCCAAAAACTGCAGCTCCCACAAGAGTCCTCTGATCATCATCAGGGATTCTTTTTCCGAAACCACTCATTCCTGGCTTTTTACCATCGGGTCTCTTTTGAGGAGGTTTTAACCGTGGTTTTTCACCGGGTTTTGCCATAGGTTTAGGCATAGGTCGTGGCATTTTCCTTTCTGGAGAAGCTCTCATTTCTTCTTTTTTATCTTCGTCTCCTTTTCCAGTTACTTTACCTACCATGCCTTTAAGACGTCCTCCTATATCCGAGTCATCTTTTTTATTGTTATTCCCCCTAAGATCTGGAGAATCTTTATCGTCTTTCTTTTTTCCACGTATCTTATCTAACATTCGGACCACTTCTAAAGAATTTAATGTATAAATCTATAACTGGTACAATCAATAAGTATAGTAGCATAATAACAAATAAAAGCTTTGCGGGGAAATATGTGATATTTGATAAAATGTTTTGAGGTAATAGCGTTCCTATAATTAGTATGCTTCCCACAGCTAATGGTGTAATGCCTCTAAATTTAGGATATTTGACTGTACTTATCATGAATAATGATACCACAGTCATAATAACTAACGCTAGACCTACATTGAAAAATCCTGAGAGATAAAATGATGAAAGTATCAATGCTGTTGTTGGAATAGGTAGTCCAACGAACTTGTCATCATATGAATCTGTAATCACATTGAACCTTGAAAGTCTTAATATCCCGCATATGACTATTAAAAGAGCTACAACTATATTGAAGTATAATATTCCAGAAGATTGGCTTAATATATATAAAAACATTCCGGGAGCAACTCCAAAGGATATAATGTCTGATAAAGAATCGACATTCTTCCCAAAACCAAATTCATCTTCTCTTTTTAATTTTCTGGCAACCCACCCGTCTAATGCGTCGAATATAACCGCTAGCAACATAAATTTAGCTGCTAATACAAAATTACCGGTTGTTACCATTATAATTGCTAAAAATCCAGATGAAGCGTTTGCAATTGAAACGATATCTGCAATAGATGTAAAAGATTTAATATTCATATTTGACCCCGTTGTAGTAATCATTGATAGTTGTTATAGATATATTTATACTAAAATCATCTGTAATACTGCATATATTAATTGAAATATAGTTATTTAGTATGCAATATAACTTATATTAAGATGATTTAAATTTAGTAATGATTTTGAATCAAATAATATTTTAGGAATAGTTATATTTAAAAGAATAAAATGTTTCAGGTTGAAACAGTATATTTTAAAAAAGTCACATATATCTAATTGACTACTATCATTTTAGCCATTATCGTTTCCGCTGCTTTTGGTTTTTGACCTTCTTTAACCATTAATTCACATTTTTCATAGGGTACAATTAGATCTACCCTAGATCCAAATTTTATCATCCCTAATCTTTCTCCTATCTCGACTTTGTCCCCTACATCGACATATTGAACTATACGTCGTGCTACAAAACCTGCAATTTGAATAACTCCAATTTTCCCGTACTGTGAGTCAATTACTATCAAATTCTTTTCTTTTTCAGTTTCAGTTTCCGCATCCTTAAATGCCAATTTAAATTTTCCAGAGAAGTGCTTTGTCTTCACGATTTTTCCAGAAACAGGAGATCTATTTACATGGACATCAAAAGGAGACATGAATGTACTTATACGAACCCCTTTTTTCCCTTTCTCCAATATGTGTTTCATTAATGGATCATCGTATTCCACTATTTCTATCTTGTCAATTTGTCCTTTGAGTACTCTTCCATCTGCAGGGGCTACCACGACACCTTTCTCCTGAGGCACTAATCTAGTTGGATCTCTGAAAAACTGCATGATAAATGCTACAATTGAAAATAAGATTAAACTTACTAAGAAATATCCAAATAAGAATGGTAGAACTGCTAAAGTTAAAAATACTCCTGCCTTTTTTAAAGTTCCTTTAACGAACATGAGAATCACAAATTTTTTAATGAATATTGAAATGGATTTACTGCAGACTTTATTATGCTTAATCTATAAAAATTATTTGTATAATATGTATGGAAATCATGTCTTTCATGAATTGATTTATATTCCAAATTTTGAATTTCTTTATGTTTAATGAGTTTAATACTTAAAAATAGGAATATGAATACGTCCACTTTTTTTAAAAAAGAGCTTATTTGGTGCTTTTTATATCATGTGATATGCATTTAAGTTACTATTTTATCAATTCATAAAAGTTTATATAACTATTCTGCTTAATTGTCATATATTATATTAAACATATTTTGGGAGTACTATTGGGATAAATTTGGGCATATTTATTTATAGTTTTTTATATGTAGGAATTGTAATAGTATATTAAAATAAGTATTCAAATCCTCAAAAAATTCATAGAATTTTTTGGGAGTTAGAAATTGTAAAATTTCTAAAATCCTCAAAAAAACATAAGTTTTTTTTGGGTTCAGAAAATCCCTCAAAAAATCTTCGATTTTTTGGGAGTTAGAAAATGCTGTCAAAAACAAAGTTTTTGGCGCCGGTGGAAACGTAGCTTACGGAAAACTTTGTTTTCCGTGCTGTCGAAAGCACTGCTTTCGATGTTTGAGGAACATGAGTTCCGCAACCGTAAAAAATCGTAGATTTTTTAAGGTTTTTGAGAGTTTCCTCGGCCGCGAAACTTCGTTTTGCAGGCATCGAAAATTTTCAATTTTCGAATGTTGTCAAATCGAAGCTGGAGAAAAATGCAAAGCATGCGAAAACTTTGTTTTCGCTGTGTCAAAATTTTCAATTTTGACAACATTTTTCTACGCGTAAAAAATCGTAGATTTTTTAAGATTTGACACAGCAAACAGTTTATGCTTGCATGTTACATATTTTCTAATATTTAAAAAATTATTTATTATTATGTGTGGAGTTTTACCATGAGAAGTAAGACGTGGTATTAATGATAGAAAATAAAATTAAGACTTTAAGGAAAGCTGCAAAAGTTTCAACAATGCAAACTTCAGATAAAATATGGTGTGTAATAGCCGGTAATGAAGAAATGATTAATAATATTGCATATGAAGCCATATTGGATAAAGAAAGAGTGAAGATACTTTGCAGGGAACACATTACCTCAAGAGAGTCATTTGTAACCAAAAAATTTGATTTTATTATGTTATATGGTGACACGGATAAAATAAGAAATCTAAGTTTGATATCTAAGGAAGATGGAGGAGCTTCCCTTAAAATAGCCCCGTACTATATTGGGGAAGAACCTAATTTAATGCTGGCAGTAGGGCCTGAAGATAATATTAAGAAGTTCTTAGGGGATCTTGAAAAAAGTACGGCTAAGGCATCATTCCTTTTAGAAGACAAAACTACTGGCTTTATAGAATCTGATGTTTATATAACTCGATGGTTACCGAAATTTGCTCGAGATATTGCTGACCCTTTATTTAAAATGGCCGATGTGGCTTTATCAACAGTTTTAATATCAACTGAAGAAGAACATATAGAAAAAATCAAAGAAATTGCGAAGTCAAACAAAATATTTGTAATAAGGTTTAAAGAGATTTTAAAGGAGGAATAACATGAATCTTTTTGGAAAGAAGGAAGAAACAGAAGAAGTGAGAAAGGAAGGGATAACAAATACATTGGGAATTGATTTAGGTACACTTAACACCGTTGTCGCTAAACCTTCAGGAGATAAATTTGATCTTTATAAAATACCATCTGTAGTAGCTGTAAAAAAAGAAGATCCATCTTATGTGCTTGCAGTAGGTGAAGACGCAAAATTAATGCTAGGAAGAACACCCGAGGATATTATAGCTGTAAGGCCTCTAAGAAAAGGAGTTATAGAAAGTGTAGCTCAAGCAGAAGCTCTTCTTATTTATGCTATGGATAAAGGTGCAGGTGACTCAATGGATCATATCGATAGGATAGTTATAGGTATTCCTGGAGATGCATCTGAAGTCGAAAAGAACGCTGTAGAAGAAATTGGTAGAAAAGCTGGAGCAAGCTATGTTTTAGTTATAAGTGAAGGTCTTGCAGCAGCTATAGGTGCAGGATTACCAATTGCAGAAGCTTCTGGTACAATGGTAATTGATATTGGTGCTGGATCAAGCGATATTGTAGTTATCTCTCTCGGGGGAATTACAGATATAGAAACCGTAAGACTTGGTGGAGATAATATTGATGATAACATTGTAGAAAAAGTTAAAGAATTATACAATGTCCAGATAGGAATTCATGGGGCAGAAAAAGCTAAAATAGAAGTGGGAATGGTTCATTCTGGTTCTGACATTGAAATTTTAAAAACTACTGCAATTGGAAAAGATATGGCAACTAACAAGCCAAAAGAAGTTGAATTGGATTCAGCACTGGTAGCAGAAGCTGCAGAACCAGTTGTAGTTGAACTTGTTGAAGCATTAAAAGTTATACTTGAAAGAATGTCTCCTGAACTTATATCGGGGGTTTACAAAGAAACAGTTGTTGTTGGTGGAACATCACAGCTCCGTGGATTAAAAGAAAGGATATATGAAGAAGTAGGTGTTCCTGTAGAAATTTCAGATGACCCAATGACTGTAGTCGCAAAAGGTGCTGCCATTGTAGCTGCAGAACCAAGGGCACTTGAACCAGAAGTACGTCTGAAAGCTATGAAATAAAATCCCCACCGCTCGAAAATTCGTAGAATTTTCGGCGCCCCAAACACTTTGTGTTTGAGGGCTTTTTTCAGAGAAAAAAGCTGGACCAAAAAAATCCTCGCTCATAAAATACAAAATTTTTGAGCTGCGGTAAAGTATATCATAAATATAAAATATCTCTTTTGAGATATTTTAAAAACTTTTTATTTTAAAATCAAAAAACTTTTTTTAGATACAATGAAAATAATCGGCATAGATGAAGCAGGTAGAGGGCCTGTAATTGGACCTCTTGTTGTGTGTGGAGTAGCAATAGACGAAGAAAGACTTGAAAAGCTTGAACGGCTTGAGCTAAAAGATTCTAAAAGATTAACTCCTGGAAGAAGAAAGGTGTTGGCAAGGAGAATAAATAAAATTGCAGAATCTTACACTGTTAGTATAGAAGCTAAAGACATCGATAATTTAAGGGCTAAAGATGTCAATTTAAATGAAATTGAGAAGATAGCCATGAAAAAAGTTATAGGGCATTTTGAACCTGATGTAGCTTATATAGACTGTTTAGATGTTAAACCTCAAAGATTTCGCGATGAGATGCAGAGTGTACGAGAGAATCTTAAGATTGTAGCTGAACATAAAGCTGAAGATAAGTTCCCAATCGTTGCAGCAGCATCTATAGTTGCCAAAGTTGAACGTGATTCCGCAATTGACATAATAAGGAAGGAATATAAAGATGTCGGGTCAGGATACCCCAGCGACCCTAAAACAATTGCATTTTTAAAGAGATTTAGTTATGAAAATTTGCCTGATTTTGTAAGGCGTTCATGGGCTACAGTTAAAAAGAACAGGTAAAACACATTCATAAAAACTTATTTTTTTAAATTTCTTAATTAGATACAGAATAAATTCTTTTTTAAAGGCAGTGACATTAAGAAAGTAAAAAAATAATTAGACTGATCATTAATTTAATAATAAAAATTTCAGTAACTATTTTAAATCATTAGCACAAACGAAGATCAAAGATGTTTGTCACCTCTAATATGAAAAATTTGGAGCCAAGGAACTGTAAAATTTCTGTGACAAGATCAATAATTTTAACAGATTATTAAGAAGGACACAACAACTAAACTGAAACATGCTAAAATCAGTAGGATCAGGATAACAATGATATATGAGTTTTTAAGCGGTACTTTTGGTATTATACTGGAGATGTTCCAAAGCGGGGGAATTATAACATATATAATAACTATTATAGGAGTATATGGATTTTTAGCTTCCCTTGAGAAAATTCGTTATTTGCGCAAGATATCAAAGGTTTCTCCACCATTAATTATGGGAACTGTGAACGATGCTATGGAAAGGGGAGGATCTCTTGAAGCGCTGCGTTCAATAGGTAAATATCAAAACCCAGTCTCAAAAATCATTTCAGAAGCCTTAAAAATAGGTTACAGAAATAAAATTGAAGTTGAAGATGCAATGGAACGTGTTTTCATAGTTGAGATGGGAAGAATGACTAAAGGCCTGGGCACAATTAAAATGATAATTGAAATTGCCCCTCTTTTAGGATTAATAGGAACAGTTTTGGGTATGTGGTATACATTTAGGGCTCTTGGAATGGGTGCAAGCTCATCAGGAATGGCAGAAGGGATTTATATAGCTTTAATTACTACCATAGCAGGACTCACTGTTGCAATAGCTTTAGTTCCTCTTCATTCGTATATCACAGGTAAAATAGAAGATGAAATGGATAAGATAGAGATTACTAAGAAAATGACCAACTGGAATTCTGCAGTTATGAGAATAAAAGTAGCGATTGATCCAAAAATAGCTGTTGAAGCTTTAAAAGAAGCTGAAGGGATTGTAAAAGTTAAAGAAATTGAAGATCATGATGCAAATGTTCTGGTAGCGTTAAAACCCAGTATGCTTGAGAAAAGTATTCATAACATAGTTATGGAAAAATGCAATACCAAAGCTGAGATCGTTGAAAGTAAATTAATGCAGTAATAGTTAGAAATCTTTAAATGTGCGGAATAAGGAAGTTATTCAATGGTTTTAGATGTAAACAGATATAGAGACAAAGTGAAGAAGAATACTCCTAAATTCAACATGGTTCCTTTTATCGATGTTGTTTTTACAATTCTTATATTTTTAATGGTTACAAGTAGCTTTGGCGCTGCTGCTGATCAAACTCAATCTACTTCTGGAAAACCTCAGGTGACACAAACTAGCGGAACATCTGAATATTATTTAGTCCCAGTTGCAGGTTTAAAGAAAGTTACAGTTAATGGGCAAGATATGTCCAGTTATATACGAAATGGGGCAATTGCAGTACACACAAAAGTTATTGATGAGGGAGAAATAGTTATAAAAGCTAAAAATGGCGAGATCATTATAACAACACCTCAGGGATTCCCTGTAAATAAAGCTGTAACAACGCCTAGTCAATGAATATGAATGTAAATGCTGATAAATTAAACTTAATTATAGAATAATGACATAATTAAAGAAATATAACTTTAACAGGTGAAAAAATGTATCTTGGAAGAATATTAGCAGTCGGAAGTACAGAAACAGGAAAATTTGTTGCATATAGAGTTTCAAGCAGGTCTTTTCCAAATAGAATGGTAAATGTATTTGAAGACAGGGCTGCAATTGTACCAAAGGAAGGACATGAAAAAGATGTTTTTGTAAACCCATACATTGCTTATAACTGTATCCGGATCGTGGATGATGTTGCTGTAGTTACAAATGGATCTCATACGGATATCATTGCAGAAAAAATAGCTTCAGGTATGAATATACGAGATTCAATTGCATTAACATTACTTACAATGGATTATGAAAAAGATGAATTAAATACTCCTCGTATTGCCGGAGCTACAACTTTGGACGGAGATTCTTATATTGGGATTGTTACGAGTGATGGAATCATAGTTGAAAAGGTTAAAGAAGATCAGTGCAGTTATATTTCAACATATGAACATACTGCGCCAAATGATGTTGAATTTGTTTGTAATAATGCTGAAGAAGCGGCTAAATTTATATATGGCGGTGGAAAATTTGAAGAATTCACCAACCCTGTAGATTCTGTGGCAGCATTTGCAGAAGACGGTGAATGGAAGATTGGTTCTTTGTAACCTGGACATGGTGAATACATGGATATCAAGATCATTGGAATTGAAAATATTCCTTTAATTGAAGAAGGCGATGACATAGCTGCTTTAATTGCAGATGCCATGAATAAAGAAAATGTTGACATCGAAGATGGGGATATTTTCGTTATAGCTGAAACTATAATCTCAAAGGCAGAAGGAAATAAAATCAATCTTAAAAATATTAAACCAACTCAAGAGGCCTTTGATATTGCAGAAAAAACAGGAAAAGATCCTCATGTTGTAGAGGCAATACTTCAAGAATCTGCTGAAATATTAAAGGTAGGGCCAGATTTTATAATCAGTGAAACTAAACATGGATTTGTATGTGCAAACGCAGGGATAGATGAATCAAACGTGGAAGATGGCATGGCCACACCTATGCCTGAAGATCCAGATAAAAGCGCATCTCATATAATGAAAGGAATAAAAACCTTGAGCGGAAAAGAGGTCGTTGTAATTATATCTGATACTCAAGGAAGAGCATTCCGGGAAGGAGCTATTGGTACTGCAATTGGTATATCGGGGATGGATGCAATTTGGAACAGAAAAGGCGAAAAAGATCTTTATGGTAGAGAACTTCAAACTACAAGTATTGCAGTTGCAGACGAATTAGCTTCTGCCGCGTCAATTTTAATGGGCCAAGCAGATGAAGGGATACCTGTTGTTGTAATAAAGGGAGTTAGCTACGTTAAAGAGTTAAAAAGTAATAATTCAACAGTTAAAGATTTGATAAGGCCTAGAAAGTATGATGTATTCCGATAAGTTAATATGATATAATGTAAAAGTTAATTCAATTAGATCGAATTTAAAATTTCATTATATAATTCGAATTAATTACAAAAAAAACATTAAAGACGAGTCCTATGATAACAATACTTTCTGGTGGAACTGGAACTCCAAAATTAATCCAGGGAATAGTTCGAACAGCTGATCCTGAAGATATAAACATAGTTGTAAACACAGTAGAAAATACATATATATCAGGAAACTATATAGCACCAGATATAGATACTGTGATGTATACTCTCGCAGGAATTATAAATGAAAATACATGGTACGGTATTGACAATGATACGTTTATAACTCATGAAACTTTAAAAGAAATGGGTTATGATGAAATTTTAAGAATTGGGGATAAAGATCGCGCCATTAAGATTCAAAAGACCATTTTGATGGAGAAATATCCTCTTTCTAAAGTTGTAGATATTCAAAGAAAAAAATTAGGCGTTAAGTCAAAGGTCACTCCAATGAGTGATGAACAATCAAATATCAAGATTATAACAGATGAAGGGGAAATGAGTTTCCACGAATTCCTGGTTGGAAAAAAGGCACAACCTGAAGTGGAAGATATAATATATGCTGATGTTGAACCTTCAGATGATGTAATAAATGCTATTGAAGATTCAGATATGGTCATAATAGGGCCATCTAATCCGATAACATCCATAGGGCCAATAATCTCAATGAGGGGAGTTAAAAAAGCTCTTAAAAACTCTTATGTTGTTGCAGTATCTCCAATAATAGGGGGAAATCCTGTAAGCGGTCCCGCAGCAAAGTTTATGAATGCAATGGGCTATGAAGTATCGTGTGAAGGGGTTGCGACAATTTATAAAGAATTTATGGACAAGTTTATCATAGATGTTGAGGACACAGAATCTGAGAAAAAAATAGAAAAACTAATATCAAAGGTCGTTATAACAAACACAAACATGAAGACCATCAATGATAAAGTGAGGTTAGCCAGAATTATTTTGGGTGAAATTTTATGATACAGATGACTTTAATTCAAATTGATAATTATGGCCCGTGGACAGTTACTCCAGCTCCAAGGGCAGAAGCAGATCTTCAAATCCTGCAATCAGAGCTTTATGCTGATCTTCAAAGACAATTCGCTGCTAAAGGTGGGCTTGTTTTCTTCACACGCTTTGACAACATGCTTGCAATTACCAATAATGTAGATATGGATGATCATAGAAGAATCCAGAAATCAATAGGTAATAGATATCCAATAACTGTGAGTATGGGTGTTGGAGCAGCTGAAACTCCTTATGAAGCTCAAAGAAATGCTACAGCAGCTCTCCAAAATTACGGTGGAGCGCAATCTGAAGAACGAAAAGAAGTTCTGGCTATAGATGGTCTTGTAAATAAAGAGGACAGTTTCGTTCAAATTGCCCATATAGATATAAATGGAATTACAGATTCCTTAACTGATATAATTCCTGCTTATGACACTTCTTTTATTGTAAATAGAGTTCAACATTTCTTAATGAAGAAATTAATAGAAAAAGGTTCGCTTGTCTTCTTTATAGGTGGAGATAACTT
>DADN01000111.1 GCA_002509665.1 Methanobacterium sp. UBA8 | reverse complement strand
ATTTTTAAGGTGTTTAGCTAAGTGAGTGAATATAGAATATCATAAAATAAAAAGTTTAGCATATTTACACCGTCAGGGATATATGTGTGGCATTATATTCAATATATTTCACTGATCTTTATATTCCTCCCATAATTACAGCATATTACAATGGGTGCATTAAAATATCTATAATATTTGAGCTTCAATTTACATTCAAAATTCTTTGATTTTCACGACAAAAATGTAATTTTTGTCAGGTTCGTTATAGCTAGATTTAACGAAGTAATTATATCTAATTTTTATAAAATATATGCCCATATGACTACAAGAATTTAAAAAATAGAAATTTTGGAAATCTCAAACTGATAAAAATAAATTAATAGTAATAAATCTCAGTTTGTAAACTCTTCAGTCTCATATTCATTGAATACTTCTTCAAATACCCATTCCATACTCAAATATCTTTCACCAGTATCTGGAAGGATTACAACAATTCTTTTACCTTTGTTTTCTTCTCTTTTAGCCAGTTCAAGTGCAGCCCATGTTGCGGCTCCAGAGGATATACCTGCAAAGATTCCTTCTTTCCTAGCTAACCTTAACAATGTTTTTGCAGCATCTTCATCTTTAACCTGCATAATTTCATCTATTAAGTCTCTTCTGAGTACATCAGGAACAAAACCTGCACCAATTCCCTGTATTTTATGAGGTCCAGGCTGTCCGCCAGATAAAACTGGAGAACTAGCAGGCTCAACTGCAACTGCTTTAAAATCAGGGTTTTTTTCTTTTAAAACTTCTGCAATACCAGTTATTGTTCCACCAGTACCCACACCTGCCACTACTATATCCACTTTGCCATCTGTGTCTCTTAATATTTCATGAGCAGTTGTTTCCCTGTGAATTTTAGGGTTTGCAGGATTTTTAAACTGCTGAAGCATTACAGCGTTGGGTCTATTTTCTACGATTTCTTCAGCTTTTGCTACTGCGCCTTTCATTCCACTTGCACCTGGCGTAAGTACTATTTCCGCTCCAAAAAGCGCGAGCATTTTTCGCCTTTCTATTGACATCGTATCAGGCATTGTAAGAATCAATTTGTAACCCTTTGCAGCTGCAACAAATGCAAGGGCTATACCAGTATTTCCACTTGTAGGTTCTACAAGTAATGTATCTTTATTAATCAAACCCTGTTCTTCTCCATATTCAATCATTGCAACTCCTATTCTATCTTTTACGCTGCTTAAAGGGTTGAATGATTCTAATTTTGCGATAATTTCCGCATCTCCTCCATTGATTCTGTTCAACTTTACCAAAGGAGTGTTACCTATAAGTTCCGTTACATTATCTGCTATTCCTCTTTTTAACTCAGGTATCTTTACCATACTTCTCACCACATAATACTATGTATATTTTTATTATTGTTTTTTTGCATTACTAAAACCCGGATTTTATACACAATCCCTATTTTTAAAGAATCCAATTAAGTCCAAATAATAAGAGAACGGTTATTTCATTTATACTGGTTAATCTTACCCTATTAAAAAAAAATTAAAATTTTCTGTATCAATAATATTATTATATTTACCTGCTGTGAATACTATTTTGTTACTTTTTATGGTATATCAATTATTATTTCCGAAATATATTAATATACTCTGGATAAATAGCTAAAACTACAATATATCTTAGTATAATGTAAAAATTAAGGACTATAAATAATTAAATACTTTTTAAAGCTTGTTGAGTTTTATTAAATCTTTGAATTTAACAAAAATATTCAAAATATAATAGATTTAAAAAATCTATAAATAATTCTAAGCATTAATAACTTAAGATAAAAGATTAATTAGGTCCAGAAAGAACAAATACTACTATAAAACAGCTTAATTGACAGTTAAATGAAATTAAACAATAATAACTAATATAAGATGTATAACTTTGAAATCTTATAATTTTGAAAGGTTAGACAATGAAATTTAAAAAATCAAATAATAGAACCATTGAAAACTCAGAAGAATTATTAAACAAAGCATATTCCTGTAAACCTAATGAATTAACTGATCTACTTGAAGAAATTAAAGCAAAAATTAAATCTGACGGCCATAGTGAACTTCTTTCCCGTGCAAAAAGCGTAATTACAACAAGGATGATTTTAGATCATGAAAAACATCCAAATAAAAATTACAAATAATATATTTAGAAACAAGTAATTTTAACACTTAATCTTTAAAATTAAATGAATTTCATATTTAAATTCATTTTTTTACATTGGGACTAAAATAAACGTTGAACTAACCAAATGCGACCACAGGACTATCAATAACATCTTACCACGGACAATTTATGTTTAAAGAAGTTAATTTTTGCTTCAATGAACTTAAAATTAAAAATAATGTACGAAGTTATAAATATTTTATAATTTATATCTAAGCTCTGAAAAATTTTAATTTGAAAAATAAAAAGTATAAATCCCCAAACACAATAAGTGTTTGAGGCATATTGCCAAAATCGCGGATTCTGGTCGCATTAAAAAAATTTATAAATTTTTAACAGCTAATTCAATGTCTGATGCTTTAACTGTTTTTCTTCCAGCGTGTTTTGCGAGTTTAACAGCTTCTGCAGCTATTACTTCACCTTTAGCTTCTAAAGCTTTAGCTAAAGCTTCTGTTGCATCTTCGCTTACTCTTTGAGCACCAGCGTTTTTTATGATTCTTCCCACTGGAGCTAATGGTAATTCTGCCATAACATTCACCTCACTTTTGTTTTATCAATACATCCTATTTAAACTATCCTATATATATTTATCGTTTAATCCTGTGATTATTTCAAAAATCATATCATTTTTACTCACTTAAAGTCGATTCATACCATCTTTTTGGTACAACATTAAAAATTTAGAAAAATAATGCACATAAATGCTTTTGCACATATCCACAGAAATGAAATTAAAATATCAGGATCAATATTAATGTTTTGCTTAAATACTCCAAAAATAGTGGACACTTATAATTACAGGTGCCACATATCAATTAAAAAAACCTGCAAAAATAAAAAATTTTAAAAAAATTATTGAAATCCTCTGAAAAATTCATCAAACTCATCTACACCCATAGGTTCTGGAATAACAAAATCTTCATTGGAATATATAGATTTTGCAAGCTTCCTATAAAGTCCTGCTTGTTCAGATTCTCCAAATTTTTCAATAACTGTCTTTGCATCGATTTCGCTTTTTTGAACCATTTCACTGCGAGGTATAACACCGATAACCTTACTTCCAACCTTACTGGCAAATTCGCTTACAATTTGAATTTCATTTTCAATTCCCCTGCAGTTGCAAATGATGCCTCCGAGGTTACTTTTAAGTTTTTTAATACCTCTGCAAATATTATTGGCAGCATATAACGCCATATATTCTCCAGAAGTTACTATATACACTTCATCGGCAAAATCTTCCCTAAGTGGTACTGCAAATCCACCACAGACTACATCCCCAAGCACATCATATATAATAATATCTATATCATCAGAAAATGTTCCCAATTTGTCCAGAAGTCCCATTGCAACTATAACACCTCTTCCAGCGCATCCAACTCCAGGTTCAGGACCTCCACTTTCCACACATTTAACATTCCCATATCCTTCAAATAAAACCTCTTCAATGGACGCGTTCTTCTTTTCTTTTACAATATCAAGGATAGTAGGTAATCTTCTACCTATAAGAGTCCTTGTTGTATCAGCTTTAGGGTCACATCCAATTACAAGCACGTTATAATTCTCAGAATAGGCTGCAGCTATGTTGGAGACAATGGTAGATTTTCCAATTCCACCTTTACCATAAATAGCAATTCGCTTGCTCATTCTTTTTTCACCAAAGAACCTATGATATCTCCCCTTGTTACAATACCCATTAATTGATTATTTTCATCAACCACAGGGAGCCTGTTGATCTTATGTTTATCCATTAATAACGCTGCATCAGAAATTGAAGCATCTTTTTTGATAGTTCTGACTTTTTTAGTCATTATCTCGCCGACTAAAACAGATGCTGCCTTTCTTACGTCATTTGCTATTTCTTCATACCCAACTTCCATTCTTACAGGAAGTTCAATTAAATCAAGAGGGGCTGGTAAAAGCAGGTTAAGATTAGGAGAATGAACTTCAATAAGTCTCATTATATCCCCTTCACTTACGATACCAATTACTTTATTATCTTCATCAACTATTGGGGCTCCACTTATATTTTTTCCCCTTAAAACTTCTGTAACATAAGCTATTGTGTCAACATCTTTAAATTTAACTACCTCTTTCTGCATAGCATCTTCTACAGTTATCATATCGATGATTCCTCCGTGATGTACTCATTTACACTATAAAATTTATACAATCTATATAAATATTAAGGAAGACCCCATTCTTATAGATTTCTTAGAATCAAGAAACATTAGATTATACAAAAGAAATTTAAAATGATTAAAATAATACCTGTTAAGTATCGTGCTATTCCTTTAAATTTAGTGGATAATAAGTATAAATTAAGACACATAAATTAGACTATTTAGATTTAAAAATCACTTAAAATCGAANNTAAAAGCGAATTCAATTATATTTTAAAAAAATAAGAGAAATATGTGCAAAACTGCACTAATTAAAATTACTCCAAATGTCCATAAATTTTAATTAAATTCAAATACAGGTTGTAACAGTGTAAATAATCCTATTGCAATAATAATAACCCCACTTAGCAGAGGAATCTTATTTATAGTGTTGTTGCTCATATAACTTTGGATAAATCCTTTCCCTTTAACAAAAAGCACTGAAAGCAGAGTTATAGATATTGCAAGCCCTGCACTGAATATCAAAACATATATAAGGCCACTGTATAATTGGTTATTTGCAATACTGAAGAGGAGCACTGCCAGGGCTGCAGGACATGGTATTAAACCTGTAGATAATCCAATTGCAACAACGCCTTTTTTTGTATTTATACTGTGTTCATGGTAATGATGAGGGTGATAATATTTTCTCACTATCCAGAAACCAACTCCCATTAATATGATCCCTCCTATTAAACTCATCAATTCATGGGTTGTATTAACATTTAAAGCCCCCATTAAAAATATTGATGCAATTCCAAGCAGAATCACCACAATTACATGAGAAAAAACTACTGTAAGTCCAAGTAATGAAGCATCTTTTAATTCAGTATCAGTACCCATAACAAATGCAGCCATAACAGATTTTCCATGCCCAGGTTCAAGTGCATGCAATGCACCAAGTACAAATGCAGAAATTATAAACAGTAAACTCATTTCTGAGGGAATAACAGTTATTCCCGATATTAAATTCATTAAACCACCTCTGTAATTTAACATTTTAAGTAATACAATCTCAAATTTTATTTATATAGTTAGTAATACCCATGAGCCGTGAAATACTACTCCTCATTTAATCAACCAGAATAATCCAATAAGATATAATACAATTTTCCAATTTGTTTATATTGCAAGTAATACCTACAAACACTGAAGTGTCAATAACTCAAAAAATCAAAAAATAAGGAGTAGAATGATATTTCAGTTAATTTTAAGCAGATTAGAAATTAAATATCCTTAATCTGATTATATATCCTTTTTCGGGCTTCACCTATCGTAAGAGGATATGGTTTATCAAATGGCAGCTTATCTTCCTTTTGCAGTATTTCCATAAGATGAGCTATTCTTGGAAGGCGCAAATTAGCTTTTCTTATGGTTTCAGCGTCTTCAAAGACTTCTCGAGGATTTCCCTGTTTGATTATATTTCCTTTGCTAATTATGTAGACTGTATGTGCATAAAGAGGTACCAAATCAACATCGTGAGTAGATATGATAATTGTAATCCCCTCTTTGTTAAGCTCATAAAGCAGTTTCATAATTCTGGATGCACCACGTGGATCAAGACCGCTAGTTGGCTCATCTAGAACCATTATCTTTGGATGCATGGCTAAGATACCTGCAATTGCCACACGTTTCTTTTGACCGCCACTTAAATGATGTGGCGCTTTATTTTTAAATTCAAACATTTCTACCCGTTTTAAAGACTCATTGACCCGTTTTTCTACATCTCCTTTTGATAAACCTAAATTCACAGGTCCAAAAGCCACATCTTCCTTCACGGTGGGGGCAAATAGTTGATCATCAGGATTTTGAAACACTATCCCTACTTTTTGCCTTAAATTCATAAGATCCTCTTTTTTATATTTTAAATGCACATTATCTATCTTTACACTTCCAGATGTAGGCTGGAGTATACCATTGAAATGTAGAAATAATGTTGACTTTCCTGCACCATTTGGACCAAGAAGTGCAATGATTTTGCCCTCAGCAGCAGTAAAATTAATATTTTCTAAAGCATTGGTTCCGTCAGGATACTGATATGTGACATTTTTTGTTTCAATAATATTCATGTTATCTCCTTAAATCCCCTTAAATCACATTTATAAATTTCATATTTTCATAATACAATTTTATATTTTATTTATATGGCCAGTAATACCTCCATGCGATGAAATACCCTTATTTAATCACTTCCCCAAAAATTAAAAAACACTAAAATTCCCTGTTAAATACACACCAATGAAAAGCGTTGCCTCAAACAACACAAGCAACGTCAAATTATGAATGCCGATACTTCTGATACTTCCATATTCACTCATTGTTTTCATTGAACCCGTATAACATCTTGATTCCATTGCAACATATATCTGCTCACCTTTTACCCATGTTTTAATAAAGAGGTTACTTGCAAGCATTCCCATTGAGTTATATGCTCTTTTAATATTGTAATAACCAAGCCGAGTTTCTTGGGAATGGTACATGTTGATGGCTTCGTCTAAAAAGACGAATATATAACGATACATGAGCATGGTAATTTCGACTATTACTGATGGAATTTTTAACTTTTCCAGTATTGAAAAAAGTTCGGTCATTGGAGTTGTGAGAGCCAGAAATGCCAGACATGAAAAACCACCAATTATTCTTGCAAAAACAAGAAGTCCGAGGTTAAAACCATCGGCAGTTACTGCAAGATTAAAAATGCCCAGATCAAAGATATGTGCTCCAACTCCAAAGAATATGGCCATGAAAACAAATGTTATGAATGCAAATGCAAACGGAATTACAAAGAACTTCAAATAGAACTTGTAAGGAATTTTAGCCTTAAATATGATTAAATAAGTTACTATCAACAACACGATGAAAGGTACAACTGGTGAAGTAGATATCAAGTTCACTATTAAGGTTACAATTGCAAATATAACTTTAAAGTACGTATTTACATTTTTGAGCCCGTTAGAGTGAGCATATCCATCTAATGTGTTTNNCAAACATTATATCACCAGTTATCTAAATTTATTTGTTATTTGCAATTCGACTTCCCTTAATTAATTCATCCTCTTTCATCACTTCTTCTATTCTTTTTCTCCGCTCTTTTGCCTGGCCATTATAATATCCCAGAACATAACCAATTATAATAGCTCCAATGGCCGCTTGCAGGGCAAACAGCATGCTTTCTATTTCACCACTTGGAGGNNAGCAGACTTTCTATTTCACCACTTGGAGGTTCCCATAACGAGCTGAACCATGGTTGATAACCTGTTGATTCTATAACTTCACTTCCCTGGTCATCAGATCCTCCAAAATAACCTTGATCTTCTCCTTTACCATTGTACATGGCAAGGGGAAATGCTATGATAATACCAACTAGAATTAGGAGGATAATAGGCTTTTTATTCACCATTTAAGCCACCTCGGACGCATTTTCTGAAGCTTTTTCTGATTTATTGGTATCTATGACACCTAAAGTCTTTAATATATCTGGCCTGAGCTTCAGGACGTAATCAAATATTACAACCGTTAAAAGACCTTCAGCTATTGCAAGTGGCACCTGAGTATATGCAAATATTGCCATAAATTTTACGAATGCAGATCCGAGGGTAGGTATTGGAAATGCCATTGAAAGTTGTACGGCAGTTGTTACATAGGTTAACCAGTCTCCTGCAACTGCAGCAAGGAATATTGACACTGAAAAAGACCAGCCTATTTTTCTAGACGCTTTCCAAATTAGCCATGCTGAAATTGGGCCTACAATAGCCATTGAAACTGTGTTAGCTCCAAGGGTGGTTATACCGCCATGAGCCAGGAGCAGCGCCTGAAAAACCAGCACAATTACTCCTAAAACACTTACAACCGTCGGTCCGAATAAAACCGCACCTAAACCATTACCACATGGGTGAGAACAGCTTCCGGTTACTGAGGGCATTTTTAGAGATGACAGAATGAACATGAATGCTCCAGCAACTGCCAAAAGCGGCTTTGATTCCGGATGTTTTTCAGTTATTTTTTTTATCTGGATTATACCATGGAAAACAAATGGTATTGCGATCGCGTACCAGAAAACGCACCAGTACCATGGTAAGTATCCTTCCATTATATGCATGTTGATTTCTCCTTCATTTTATTCACCTATTCAATTTAACTTTAATTTTTATCAAGTATACTTGATCTATATTAAAATATATAAATTTTGCTATTTTTGATTGGTTAAGCAAACAAGAACTTTAAAATAATAATTATGAGTTTCTAATAAAAAAATGATATTTAAATTAAAAAAAAATTGTAAAACAATACAGATTATTTAGTTTTAAGAGTAATTACTCGTTTTTGGTATTTAAATGCGCTAAATCAAGAAACATGAATATACTTTCAATTAATTAATGTTAAAAACAGTTTTAAATTTAATAGAGTAAGCTAACTGAAACCAAATATACGCTAAGAATCAATTCAAGAAAACTGAACTTGGAGCAAATTCAAATTTAAAATGTGAAACTTTTATATTATGTTGAATATTTCAATTAAAAAACAAAAATCAAATATTAATTCATTAATTACAGGATAAAAAACAGAATTTAACTTATATATTTAAAATATAAATNNAATATAAATATAAATATTTAAAGAAGGAATTAATCCTTCTTCATTCAAATAATTTCTTTTAGTTATTATTCGCTTGATTTTACCCTTGCACTCTGGGAAAGTTCTGATACAGGACCAGATCCGCCTTCTTTTAACATCAGCCTCATATCAACAGCTAATGCTCCTTCTTCAAAAACGNNAAAACCATTAATGGGTTGATTTCAAACTCGTTGATTTCTGGGAAGTCTGTAACAAGCTGGGAGATTCTCAGTATGATATCTGCAATGGCTTCAGTGTCCATTGGTTTGTCCCCTCTTGTTCCTTCGAGGAGTTCATGAGTTTTAATTCCAGATATCATTTCCCTTGCTTCCTCTTCATTTACAGGTGCAATTGCGAATTTAACGTCCTTTAATATTTCAACATAGATACCACCAAGTCCAAACATCATCATTGGACCGAATGTAGGATCCTGAACCATGCCTATGATAACTTCTTTACCGCCAGATAACATTTTTTGCAGCTGAACACCTTCAAGAGTTGCATTAGGTTCTTTCTTAGGTATGTTTTCCATCATATCTTCATAAGCTGCTTTAACGTCCTCTGCACTGTTCAAGTTAAGCTTAATTCCACCCACATCAGATTTATGTGAAATTTGTGGAGAAACTATTTTCATAACCAGAGGGTATCCAATTTCTTCAGCTGCTTTTACTGTATCTTCAAGTGTCTTTGTAATTGCAGTGCCTACTGTTGGAATTCCGTATGCTTTAAGTATATCAAAGGATTCCAGACCAAGAGTGTACATATCTTTTTCCTGTGCCTCTTGAATAATGTTTTTAACAATTTCTTTGTCAACATCAAAATCAGGGGACTCCGGATATTCCTGGTCTTTGATAATGCTGTAGTTGTATAAAGTTTTCAAGCTTTTAACTGCTCGTTTAGGATACAGGTAGTTTGGTATCTGATGTTTGGCGAGAAGTTTTTCAGCGCCTTCGAAACTGGTTCCTCCAAAGAAACTGCATAAAATTGGTTTTTCAGAATTCTTTGCGTGTTCAACTGCGACTTTGGCAATTCCATCAGCATCAGTTACAGATTGAGGTGTTACCAGATAAATTACTCCGTCCACATTAGGGTCTGCTAAGACAGTTTCAAGTGCAAATGCATATCTTTCTGGGCTTGCATCACCTAAAACGTCAACAGGGTTTTTAACACTTGCAGTTGCAGGTAATCCATCTTTCAATTTTTGTTTAGTTTCGCAGGTAAGTTCTGCAATTTCAAGGTTATTCTTTATTGCGACGTCGGTTGTCATAATCGCTGGACCACCAGCATTTGTGATTATGGCTATTCTATTTCCCTTTGGAAGTGGAGATAAAGCTAAAGCGCTACTGTAATCCATCATTTCGTCAAGGGAATTTACACGTATAATTCCACATTGAGAGAATGCTGCTTCATATGCAGAGTCAGAACCTGCAATTGTACCTGTGTGGGAGGAAACTGCTTCAGATCCTTTGGAAGTTCTTCCAGATTTTATAACAAGAACAGGTTTTTTCCTGGAAGCTTTTCTACTGGCTTCTATAAAACCAGGGCCGTCAACAATACCTTCCAGATATGCAGTTATAACTTCTGTATTTTCATCTTCCATAAAGTCTTTCATACAGTCGTTTTCATTGATTACAGCTTTGTTTCCAAGGCTGACAATTCTGGAAAATCCTATATTCTTTTTATCAGCATAATCAAGAATAGCTGCCATAATAGCTCCAGATTGGGTCATAAAAGATATTTTACCTTTGTGGGCAATATCAGAGGAAAAAGATGCATTCATATCGTTATAGGTGTTCATTACACCTAAACAGTTAGGACCTACCAGTTTGATCTTATATTTTTTACATAGTTCGACCAATTCATTTTCAAGTCTAGCCCCTTCTTCATCAATTTCTTTAAACCCAGCTGAAATTACAACAATATTTTTAATTCCAATTTCACCGCATTCTTCAACAGTTGCAGGAATTAAATGTGAAGGTATGGTTATAACTGCAAGATCTACAGGACCATGTTCACTTATTGATGTACAGGCAGGAATTCCAAGTATTTCACCGCCTTTAATATTAACCGGAACGATTTCTCCTTTATAATAATTCACAAGGGATCTCATTATATCGTACCCGATTTTACCTTTCGTCTCTGACGCACCTATTACTGCAATTGATTTTGCATCGAACATATCACGCATGTCTATCACCTATTACACATTCTATTACACAGTTGTATCCTTACGGAATCTTAATTTTATTTTTATTACACAGTTGTATCCTTACGGANNTTACACAGTTGTATCCTTACGGATTATTTTTATTTAATTATGAAATTAAAATTTATTAAAAAGAGTTTAAAGTTTTAGCCGGCTTCATTTTAAATATTACATTTTAATAGATCTGTAACTTTTCTTTTATAACTTGAATTTATTGTATCTACCTTTTCGCTTTATTATAAAACTCACCTACTTATTATAAAGCGATCATATTACGNNTTTCAATTAATTGAATTTTACATTATTTATTATTTTAAACCTTAAATATATTTCTAAAAAAAGTTTAAAAATAATATCTTCATAAACGTTCTGCTTTTTTAAAATCCAACAAATATATAATTATTTATCCTATTTCCATTTTACAAGTATCATATTATGCAAGTCTACGATTTCTCACAAGTTAGTTTCGCTTATTTTCATCATACTGCTTTTATTGTATATTACATTTCCATTATAAAAACAGTTATTCTATTAGTAGCAGATAAGCTTAAACATGAACACTGTGTCAGATATTAATATTTTTGATTTAATGATCTTTATATTCCTGTATTAAATTCTTTTTATAATATCTATAANNATATAAAGTTTAAGGACCTTTATTTATTTAAATATTTTCATAAAAGACAGTTATGCTATTTTCTTTATTTTTAATAAATTTATTTTAATTTTAATAACATAATACACTTTTAATAATTAATTAAGATTTAATTGGATAGTATTAATTCATAAATGACTTCATAATGCAATTTATATAAGGTGAAATTTCCTTTTGTCCAATAAAAGGCGAAATTTGTTAAATATGGCCTTTTAAATCTTGTCATTTATTTTAATTTAGCGGTTTAAACTACAAAGAAATAAATATTAATTTTTTACTTTAAAGTTAAAGCTTAAATCAATAATTATGTAACTTTAAGCTCATATAAATGGTTAAATGCTTTTAAAAAAGCTAATCAATTTTTAAACATTATTAAAAATTATTTAAGATATTATAATTAGTAATAACTTAATGATGAAGGAAATATATGTTAATAAAACCCAATTAGAATGTTTTAAATGATAAAATACTCCATTTAATTTCGTTATTTTTGATTTAAAACCAAATAATTTATAAGATATAGATAACTATCCTCATTTGTAAATAATTTTTAAATTAAAAACATTTGATTTAGATTTTATTTATCATAAAAATCCCAAAAAAANNCATTTTTCTAACTCCCAAAAATCGAAGAATTTCGATTTTTGAGGATTTCGAGGACCCAAAAATTTTTGAGGATTTTTTCGGAGGTTGAAGAAAATTTCGAAAGAAATTTTCTGAACCCAAAAATTTTTGTTAAAAATTTCGGAGGTTGAAGGAAATTCATAGAATTTCCGAAACCCCGAAAAAATAATTTTCGGAGGCGGAAAAATGCGGAAATTGTCCTTTGCAGGAATAGTTGTCCTGGCACTTTTTTTAAGTATCAGCAATGTATCTGCAGCAAATTCTACAAATGTCACAACAAATCAAGTAGTTAACGCTTCAAGTGTTGTAAAATCATACGTAGAAACAAATCACACACTTCCAAATACTGTGAATGTATCTGGAAAACAGGTGAATATGCAGCAATTCTTAGAACTTTCAACTACAGCAGTGACAAATATCAACAACAAATCAAACGCAACAATTGCCATTAAAGACTATAATAACGCTACTGCTCCTTCAGAAAACATTACAAGCAGAAATATCACTAAAGCAGAATATTTAGATATTGCAAACCGCGTTAAGTCTTATATGGATTCCAATGGACGAGCGCCTAATTATGCCACATTAAGCAGTACTGGAGAAACAATCAGCTTTGAATCCATGGTTTATATGTATTCAAAGGTACTCAACTACTATAAAACAAATAACGTACTCCCAAACTATGNNTATGGTTATGTGGAAAAAGAAGTTTACGGGAATCTAAGTTCGAATAAGACTATAGTAATTATAGTAGGTGTACATCCACAGGAAAATGGAATACATACTGCTGTTGCCAACGCTCTGGCAAGTAAATCAGCAGATCTCAGCAAAAGGTATGTTATTTACAAGGTTCATGTAACCCAGGATGCGGATGATTACAGCAAAGGAAGAATGAATGGGCAATTACTGGCTCAGGCATTCGTTGTAGGCGATGTTTCTAAAGAAAATCCAATGTTAGTGGTAGATGTTCACGAAAATCACGGTGCAGATAGTGGATATGAATACTACAGGTTTTTATACCCAATTTCAAGTACTGCTATAACCAAAACCTATGCTAACCAGATAATCAGCGCTATGTCATTTTTAGTGACATACAGCCCACCAAATCCAACAAGTACCCAATACGTTACAGTGCCTATTGCAAATAAAGGGATACCAACCATAATCTATGAAACTTACATGAGTGATTCAACAGCTAAGAAAAACAGCGATGCAAACGCGTTTATCAGCGCATTAGATAGCAAAGTTGGAAGCGCGTCAACTGGAAACACAACACATGATACAACAGCTCCAAAAGTGACTTCAAGCAGCCCAAAAAATGGTGCTACGGGAGTTTCAAGAACAGCTACTATTACTATCAAATTCAGTGAAAACATTAAATCAAGTGTTAACTGGTCTAAGATCTACATGAAAAACTTGAGTACTGGAAAAACAATGGTAATCAGCAAATCAATAAGCAGTAACACACTTTCTATCAAAATGAATTTAAAAAGAAACGCTTATAATGTGTATCAAATTTATATTCCAGCATCATCTGTAAAAGACAGTGCGGGTAACAATTTAAGTACTGCATATACATTGAGGTTTGTAACAGGGGCATAAACTAATGTCCTTTCCCTTTTTATTTTTAAATTAACTTATAGAAATTTTTGTTTTAATTTCATAAATTCAATTATCAATCCAATTTACTTAACCTTTAACTTTAATCTTTTCTTATGTATAAACTATGCATAAAATCACGCATTCACAAAAATTAAATTATAAATAAGTACAAAATTAGTATTATAATTTGCATTAAGATCGTTTTCTGGACATTAAGCTATTTAATGTCCATGTAAACCATTTTTAATAAAAAAAATAAATATTTTATTTTAAGAATTATCCAACTAAACCGCTGTTCTTTAATTTTTCTTCTAGATCTTGTGAATCTTTTATTTTTCCTGCAGTTAGCAATGCTAGCGCTAAGATCACGCTTGTAAATATAAATAATATTCCTAGATTATACCAGTAACTGTTCCATAAAACTCCTGCAATCACTTCTCTGAGGGCGTTAATAGCGTATGTCATTGGTAAATATGGCCTCATAATCTGAAAGAAACTGGATTGGAGTTCTGCAGGATAAATTCCTCCCGATGACGCGATTTGCAAAATCAATATTACAACTGCTATTACTTTCCCTAAACTTCCAAAGATTGAAACCACCGAATACAGGATTATCATAAAACACATACCGATAATTAAGATGGTTAATGTCAGTAATGCTGAGGA
Organism: Methanobacterium sp. UBA8; assembly: GCA_002509665.1. GTDB lineage: Archaea > Methanobacteriota > Methanobacteria > Methanobacteriales > Methanobacteriaceae > Methanobacterium_D. The sequence goes on along the minus strand of DADN01000111.1, from coordinate 5,398 downwards.
GGTATTTTGTACATTCAATAATAATGAACTCAATGCAATTAATAATGACTGAGATATGCCTATTATTAAAAACAGATTCATTCTTCCCAAATAAGCAGCCCTAGCCCCATATTTATTTGATTTCACACGTACAGTTACTATAGCCGCAGCTATAAGACACCCTATCCATAGTGATAAAGCAATGTAAAATGGAGCAAGACTAGACCCATAATTATTTACAGGATACATGCTCTCTTCCTCTAATTCCACAGGGCTTCCAAAATAATTTTTAACATCATCCTGATCAGTATCTGAAAATGCTATTAACTTATCTATGTCCGCCTCATTTATTGAATTAAGCTTAGCAGCAGCTATTGGAATAGCGCTTTTAATCGCTGGCCATTTTGAATTAACCATATTTAATGTGGCCGCTGCTTTGTTAATTTTTTGATTTATACTGGCTTTGTTTGCTACAAGAGTATTCACACCATCATCCAGTTGGTCAATTAAAGATTTTAGCTCTGTTAATTTCCCTCCAGGGTTTTTACCATCTTTTACATCATTTTCTACATTTTTTAAAACAGCAAGAACTTGATTTGCATAGTTGATATCTGTTTCAATTTGTGTGATGACTGGTTTTAACTGAGCGTCTCCTGTTGCATTGTATAAACTGGTTAAAATCGCATCAACATACTTAAGACCAGTTATGGTCGTGCTGACCTGTGATTCTATGTCCTGAACTTTGGCTAAAGATTTCTGTGGATCAGATAAAATTTGATTGTACAAAGAATCATAATTGCTCCTTGCATAATTAGAATATTCTTGTATTTCAGGTAGTGCAGCACTAACTTTAGGCCATATTTCCTGTAGGGTGCCCATATCTGAATTTGCTTCAGATATGGACGCGTCTATATTGCTTATTTTTCCATTTAATTCATTTACAAAAGACTTTAATTTAAAGAATTGTGCTTTATTTTCCTCAGCTACTTCCCCTATATCGCTAAGCTTACCAAAAATAATCCCATCAATTGTTTTAACTATTTCATTATTAATTTTAGTCTGTATCCCATTAGCTCCAGCACTAGTAAGTCTTGTTGCAATTGGACTCAATTTTTCATTGTCTATATATTGTATTTTAGCCTGTTGAGGGGTTGTAGTTTCGATTGAAAGTAAATCTTTACTAAAATTACCCGTAATTATTAATGCTGCATAGTATTTTCCATTTTTAACGCCATCAAGTGCAGTATTCTTATCAACAAACTGCCAGCTAAAATTCGTATTATTTTTTAACTCATCGACTAATGTACTTCCCACATTATAGTGCGTCCCATTCGCAGTATAACCTAAATCATCATTAACTACAGCAACCTTCATATTTGAGGTTTGAGAATAGGGATCCCATGCGGAAGGAATAGTAAACAGAATATAGAGAGAAGGTAAACAGATAATCACTATCAAAAAGATTATAAGTATTGGAAGTTGTTTAATCGTTTTAATATCATTTTTAAATATATTAATTGCTTCTTTTATCATTAAAAACCATCCTTAACAGTTTATACACTTTCCACAGTTTTTACTAAAGTTTTTCCTTTTAATTACTCCAGCAATAATTACATTAATAATAGTTACTTAAGCAACTATTAAAAAATAAAATTAAACTGAAAAAATACAAAAATTATAGAGAATATTTCTGTACATTTTCTTCTATCCTCTTTAAAACATCTTTAACCATTTTTTCTTCATCAGAACTGATATTCTTCAATAATTTTCCTCTTTGATGCATTATTAAAGGAATAAAACTATTAAAGCGAGATCTACCCTCCTCTGACATGTAAACTTTAAACATCCTGCGATCATTCTCATCCACTTCTCTGCGTACATATCCTTTTTTTTCTAGCTTGTCAATAAGCCTAGTTATGTTTGGATAATCATTGAGATTTTTATCTGCAAGCTGTCTCTGTGATTGGCCGTCATTCATATATAATTTATAGAGTAAAAATGCCTGTTCTGGTGTAAAATTTGGTTCATTCTCATCTAACAACTTTTGAAGTTGAAATCGTAACAAACGCGCAGATCCATAGATCTGATAGATCAAAAAATCATCCAGATCAATTAATTCATTTTTTTCCATGAAATACCTCACAATCGTTGCTTAGGCAACTATTATATATTTATATTATAAAAACTTTGTGTAATAATCACCAAAATCAAAGTAAATATCGCTTAATTTAACTATGTAGATGCGCTATAACAATTAGTCCCTAAAGAAAAACTTGTAAATTAAAGCATAAAATTCAAAATATCAAAATCAGGAATTTAAGATANNCAAACTGCAAAAAAATATAAATTCTTACCACCAATTAAAAATTAAGAAATATTGGATCAGATATCGTAGACTTATATCCGATGTCTTCTTTAAGTATAGTAAAAATTAAATTAAAATCAAAAATTTAAGATGTGAAAAAATATGGATAACGATTCTATGTTCATGGGTGCATCAACAAAACAGGGTTATGATATAGCATCAAAAAGTAGAGAAATAGTAAGATCATTAATTGCAGATAAAATAAAAGATCTTTCTCCAGCAGAGCAAAGGATAGTTGAGAGAATAGTTCACTCTACTGCAGATCCTGAATATGCAGATATCAGCAGGATATCCCCTGATTTTGTGGCCGAAAGTGTAAAAGCAATTAAAGCCAGGAAAGATATTCTTACAGACATAAATATGGTCAAAGTAGGTATAAATAAATATGAAGGCGAAATAAAGTGCTATATTGGCCATGAAGATGCCATTAAACTTGCAAAAGAGGAACAGATAACTAGAGCAGCAGCTGCAATGCGGGTTGCACATGATGAAGGTTTTGATGGGATTATTGTAATTGGAAACGCTCCCACAGCACTTTTTGAGGCCATAAAACTGGTTGAAAATGATGGTATGAAAGCAAAATCCATTGTAGGAGTCCCTGTAGGATTTGTTGGTGCTGCAGAATCTAAAGAAGCACTTGCAGAGACTAAAATACCCAATATTATAACCAAAGGACCAAAAGGCGGAACACCAGTTGCGGTAGCCATTGCAAATTCACTTATTGGATTAAAAGATTAGTTTAAATAACCACCATTATAAAACTGAATTAGTAATTAGGAGTTAATGAGGATTAAAATAGATAAAAACAATTAAACTTAATTATTATAACATATTATCAAAATAATTATCAAACGGTGAGATTTAACGTCAAATAAGGAGTTAAAAATATGAAATCTGAAGAATTATTCAAAGAAGCCCAAAATTACCTTCCAGGAGGAGTAGATTCTCCAGTTAGGGCTTATAAACCTTACCCTTTCTTTGCAAAAGAAGCAAAAGGTTCCAAAATAATAGATGTTGATGGAAATTCATATATCGATTACTGCCTCGCATACGGGCCTCTCGTTTTAGGCCATGCAAACGAAAAAATAATGGACAAGGTTGCAGAACAGCTTAAAATTGGTTCAGCATATGGAGTTCCTACAGAAAATGAAATTAAGCTTGCAAAACTTGTAATTAAAAAAGTACCATGTGCTGAAATGGTCAGGTTTGTAAATTCAGGGACTGAAGCAACAATGAGTGCAATAAGACTCGCAAGAGCAGCTACTGGTAAAAAAAAGATCATTAAATTTGAAGGGTCATATCATGGAGCACATGACTACGTTCTTGTAAAATCAGGTTCTGGAGCTGTTGGATTACCAGATTCACCTGGTGTGCCAGAAGATACAACAAAAAATACTGTTCTAATACCATTTAACGATGAAAAAGCTGTGGTGGATTTAATAAAAAGAGAAGGAAATGACATTGCGGCCATAATTGTAGAACCCATAATGGGAAATGTAGGCTTTATCCCTCCAAAAGGAGATTATTTAAAATTTTTACGGGAAATAACAAGTCAGAATGATATTATTTTAATATTTGATGAAGTCATCACAGGATTTAGAATTGCAGAAGGTGGAGCTCAAGAATATTTTGGTGTGACTCCAGATCTTGTAACTTTTGGTAAAATTCTTGGAGGAGGTTTCCCTATCGGCGCTTTAGCAGGTAAAAAGGAGTTTATGGAAATGATATCTCCAGCAGGGACCGTTTATCAAGCAGGAACATTTAATGGGAATCCCGTGTCAATAACTGCAGGACTTGCAATGTTAAAACAGCTTAATGATGATTTTTATGCAGAATCAGATAGAAAAGGAAACATGATAAGAACTGGAATTCAAGATATACTCTCCGATAATAATCTAAACTTTAAAATAGTTGGATTAAGCTCCATGTTCCAGTTATACTTTACAGATAAAGAAGTATATGATTATACCAGTGCTAAATCTGCAGATACTGAAAAGTTCAACCAATATTTCCAGACTTTACTTAAAAATGGAGTGTTTATTCCACCATCACAGTTTGAATGCTGTTTCATATCCTCCATGCATGACGAGGAAGATATTCAAAAAACACTGGAAGCAGTAGAAAAAGGAATAAAATTTTAATGTACTGGATTATATCCCTAAAATAATGAAATTAGGGCTAACTCCTTTTTAAATTTTTAAACAATCAACCCTATTAATTTTAAATCGTTGCATATAATATTAAAAGCACAAAAGCCGCTACGACAAATAAAATTGCGCTTATTTTTGTAAAATAATGGCTTTCAGCACGTTCTGCCCTTGAGCGCTGTTTTTTAACATGTGATAAAAAATTATTTTCATGCACAGCAATATTTACAGCATCAGTTTCAATACCATCACTTAAACTTTTTTCTTCAAGTGTATCCCATAATCCCCGTTCTCCATAATTAATCTCAGTCAATATGTCTTCCTGCAATTTAATACGCGTTGACAAATCTTCAAAAAACTTTTTTCTCTTCTCAGATTTGCTTTTAAGAGCATTTTCTATTTCTTGCAGTTCATTATAGTTATCATCTATTATTTCGGAGTTACCTCCATTCAAATCTTTTGAATCTTTAATTTTTATAAAATCATCAATATCCTCATAAAATTCCAGATCATTACCACATTCACATTCTAAAAAATCATCTGGTGATTCATTTTCTTTAAGAGGATAATATCCATAACATTTATGGCATATTAAATATCCATGGTCTTCATTTGATCTTTTTAGATTTTTAAAGAAATTTAGATCAAATGACTTGCCCGTACTACTGTCTGATGACATCAAAACACCTTCTATTATATACTAATTAAATTTGTTGACGTATTATATAATACCATTAGTATTGTGATGATGTGTATTATCATAGTTAGAGTAGATATTAACTAGTTAATTAATAAAAAAAGAATTCTTGCAGAAATTCTCAAAAACCAATCAAATCCTAGATTTGAAAGGTTTTTGGAACCCTCAAACGCTTCGCGTTTGGGGCATGTGAAAATTGGAAATTTTCAC
>DADN01000252.1 GCA_002509665.1 Methanobacterium sp. UBA8 | reverse complement strand
TTATATGCTGTTGATAAGTTATTGGGTACAGATGTTGCACTGTTATACTCTGCACGAATGTTATTATCGCCTACTTTTAAAATTGCTCCGTATTTTGTAGCTAAAATTATTACTAAAATTAGTGCCAAAGTAACTGTATATTTATGTTTCATTTCTACCATCTAGCTGTAAGTTTTACTACGTTGAATACCTATCGAGTTCCCACGAAATAAGGCAAAAAATTCTAAAGATTTCATATTCCGATTGGAAAAAATTAGGGTTTTCTAAGGGGACTCTGCATTAAATGAAACAAGATGCCAAATAAGATAAATAGTTTAGTCTTAATGCATACGTTCTTCTAAAAATAAATTTAGGCAAAAGAAGTAAATAAATTTATAAATTATATATGAATTAATTATTTTCCTGTCTCTTATATTGTATAAATTCCATACCCTCATTATGTTTCATTATCTGTGACTTTTTAATGTAATTATTTCATCAATTAAATCCTTATTTTTTTCCAACGAATTTACATCTTGTTGCATAAATTCATAAAGAATCTCAATCTCAGAGTAACTGTGTTTTGAGAAGTTAAACATGAAAAACTGAAATAGTAATTCAACATAACTTTTCATAAGATTCCTATCAAATTGTGATATACTAGAATGCCTACCATTATGTATCAGATTATTCCTTAAATTATAGAGTCTTTCAATTTGGTATTCGTGAATGTCATTCATGTTAATAATGGATTTTAATCTCTCTTTAACTTTAAAATGAGACAAATCCTTGTTTTTTAAAGTTAAAATTTCTAGTGTTGTCCAAAAGTTTAAAAAAGATCTGCTTGAAGTCTTTTCTTTTAGACCTAAATGATATTGCTCCATTGAGTCGTGGATTATTTCTTTAATTTTTGCATCTGCTTCATTGAATTGAGAGATCATTGTGTTTAAATTTTTAATATCACTATCTTCTAAATCATAATATTTGTTAACTTCACAAGTATCTTCAAAGTAATAACACTCAGAATAGGCGTCATCTTCAAAAACAAAAATATAGTTTAACTTGAGTTCAATTAACGGTTTAGAAAATCCAATTAGTGAAAACGTTCTTCTTCTAAAAGTCTTCGAATATGAAATAAAATACAACATTAATTCAACATATCTTGTTGCCTTTTGTTGTGCATACTCTTTATTTCTTCCCCAAACAGAAACCTTAGCATATTGATGAAATGCTTTATTAAATTTTCTGACTTTAAAAACTTCACTTTCTAAATTCTTGTTGTGAATATTATTTTTTACATCTGAATAGTTTAAGAGGTTAATTTTAATATCTTCAATCTGAAATTCGGTTATTTCACTTTCTAATTTATTTATATTCATTGGGTAATATAATATATATTTTTTAACTTTGGATATTCGCTGTATGCCATCAAGTTTATTGTATAATTTTTCGATAAATAGTTCATAAGAAGGGGTTTGTTGTATTTTTAAAAGAACTAGTATATCCTTTGCTTCGATAAAATCAGGCTCATTTCCAAATTGAAAATAATAGCGCATATATTCAAGTTTCTTTCGGATTATATCTTCTTCTAATGATTCAAATTTTAGAAGTAACAAAAATTTATGATATTTTTCTGAATCATTAAAGCCTCTAATAGTTATTCCAGGTGGATTATTTATATCAATTACGTCAAATAATTCTCGTAAAATAAGGTCTTTATCTTTAGGCATATACTAACTGTATGAAATAATGTTATATAAAATAAGGGAAATTTGCATCATTATATATAAATATATTATTAGACTGCTTCTCTTAAATGCAAATACAGAAATTTTTGGTTAGGACTATTTTTGAAAATGAACGGTTGTGCATTATTCTTGCAAAACAGCGTTGCGTTTTTTTTGAGATGCCTATCACCCAGACTTTTAGTGCGAGGGATAGGATTCGAACTCACGAAATTCTTAGGCAATAAAATCTCACAAATCCCAAAAATCCCTAAAATCACGGAGTCTCTTAAAGACAAACTTACTTACAATTATATAAAAATGATATTATAAATAACATATATTCTGGAAAAAATCTGTAGGAGACTAGGAGATTTTGGAGACTTTTGAGATTTGAGAGAGTTCTTGTAAGTACTATACTCTTTATGGTTGACAAATTAAAGTATGCTTCCACAAAGAGGTACTTAGTTTAACCAAATAGGGGTGCTAAGAATCACAGGCAAATGCTAATTAATTTTTTTAAAATTTTTAATTTTTATTTTATATTCATGTATAATCAACAGACTTACTATTGAAATCTTTCAAAACCATTTATTTTTCAGGTAAGACGCCATTTTTGAGAATTATTTATGAAGTTTAGATAGTTATATATTTAAAAAAGTCAATTACTACATATTACATTAATTGAACTTTTTATTTGAGAGCTTTTGCCTCAAATATAAGTTCTGAATTTAGAGGTAGTGCCTCATGTTAAAGCAAAGCTACAAGTCAGCAAGATTGGTGGTTGTGCTTACTCTCTTCTTAATGTTATTATTATTATTATTAGTTAGTACTACAGAGACTGCGCAAGAGATTATGCTATCTGAAGAGCTTAAACAGAGGCAACTATTTGATACCTTTACCAGTATTCGTGAGAAGGACATTGATCTTCGTCGTTAGTAAAAACAATTTTGAAAAAACGGCGAAGCTGTTGTCTGGTAATTGTCTACACATAGAAGCGTGGACGATAAAGTAAACACTGGAAATCGAAAAAGAGTATCAGAAGATACCTGAATTCGGAACTTGTTATGGGGCTCTAGTATGTCATCTACTGAATTAATTGAACTGTTAGATGTTGAACTGTATATATTGAAAGTAACTCTCATCATATTAACTATATACCACTGTTGTGAATTTATCAAATATGTAACAAAAACCAAATTCAGCTTTTCTAAATCTGTTTTAAAAATTATTGAATTCCTACTGCTACTTATTTCTCCACGAACTCAACCTTTAAAACAAAAAATGGAGATACAAGAGCAGCAGCAAAATAAATCGATGTTAAAGGTAAGAGTGATAAAAACGAATGATGTCAACGAAAAGAAAAAAGACTTTTAATATCCTACATGTTTAAAAGTTGAAGGATTTTTAAACCCTTTTTACGAGACTTCTTTTAAATTTTCCTGCTCCTTTTTGTTTCATAAAATATACAGTTCTAAGGTAAAAGCTGACGGTGAAGAAAACATCTTCAACATAATTGAAGCATACATTTGAATATTTGGTATTGTGAGACTAAACACTGAAAACAAAAACGCTACGTATCTAGCCATTGTATTCAAGCTGATGAAAGTAAGCAAAATGAAGTTTCAGAAATAAAAATAGCATTAGATATTCAAGCAGTTTTTAGGGTTCTTACAAGACTTAGATATTCTATTGATAATGAAGAACCCAGAGAGTTAATATTTGATAGGAGTCTACTTCAAAAGGCTGAGCTTATGGATTTCATCTTAAGGGGGCTGGTCTTTTTATGGCTCATCTCGAAAATACAAAACTTCAAAANNCAAAATGTTAATCTTAATGGAGCTTTTTTAAGATTAGATCGCCTTGAAGGAGTAACTCTGGTAGGCTAAATTTGATAAAAGGCTTCGTATACTCTTAGAAGATAAGTATTCAGAACTTTTTTATGAACCTAAAGTTGAGCCTTAAATTAATTCGTTCCTTAAAGACAGACTAGAAGTAGAAAAAAAGATTCTGAACATTTCTTCTGTTGATTGGAAAGTTTTCTAAGGCATTACGTGAAACAAAAAGTGATAAGCTTTTCATCAGCCATATTTTGGAGAAACCCAGTTTCAGTGATAGTGTTTGAGGCTTAAGGGAGTTAGTTTCATCTAACTAGAATCATTTTTAAGGTTATCTACCATTATAAATTAAATTCGTACAATCTTATATATTTTCAAGCATATAAATAAGTAAAGTTATAAAATGTCTTAGGACTGACGCAGTTGAATTGCAAAATCAGTAGCATAATCCTTCAACTAATTTATACTTGACTTTTACCTCAAGTACGTAGTCCTGTTTATAATGACGTTTAGGTAAAGAGGGGGAATAGTTATAGTATATTTTATTATAAAGCACAAAGTCGAAGACTATTACAAATGGAAACCTGTTTTCGATGAAGACAGATCAAGGAGAGAAAAGGCAGGCTGCAAAGGCTGGCAGCTCTTCCACAGTTTGTATGACCCAAATGAAATCTTCATCGTTTTGGAATGGGATACAAAAGAACACGCAACCAAGTTCGTAGAATCCGAAGACCTGAAAAAAATAATGCAAAAAGCAGGAGTAGTCACAGAACCTGAAATCTACTTTTTTGAGAAGATTGAGGATTTTTCACTATGATTTGCAAAAGTTCAATATGCTAGTGGAAGAAAATTCACTATAGTTGGTAATTAGGCACGATCGGAAAAATTTTTTGGAAATTTTCTTTCTATAGCCTTCTCTATGGAACTCAAAGAAAGTTTTTATATTGTTAACCTCTAGTTTATACAATAGGGTTTACATAACGGAGTTGCTTCAAGCTGTTTAAATTTGATGGATTACGTTTTCTTCCCTGAATACATTCTCGAATTTTGATAATATGCGAAGAAATGAAAAAATAAAAGAAAAAAAGTTAATTTATCTGACCTTCCGCAGATGTCTGACAAATTTGTTTCTTTTTTCATTAATACCTAAATATCAAAAATGTCGTATTCTGCTTTGGATTTATTATGTATGTTACAACACGTTCTCTTGATCATCATGGAATCGTTTCTGGCATTTATGATGAACTTGAAATTGGAAAAGTGATTGATGAAGTGCTGCCCAAGTTTGGGCAGCACAAGTTAGCTCATTCTATTGTAGTAAAAGCAATGATCCTCAACTGTCTTGGTTTCGTAGATAGTCGTCTTTACATGTATTCTCAATATTTTGAAACCCTTCCTATTGAAAGGCTACTTGGCTACGGTATCAGTACATCTGACCTTACTGATGATGTTTTAGGTAGAACTCTTGACGAAATATATAAAGCAGATTCTACCCAACTTTTCATGAAACTTGCCTTGAAAATGATGGGAATAGTGAACATCAGGACTCAACTTCTTCAATGTGACACTACCAATTTTAGCGTTTATGGAGACTACAACCATATCGATGGCAGTTCTGCCATCGAAATCACATATGGTCATGCAAAAGATGGTAGAGATGACTTGCAGCGTTTTGGACTTGGAATAATAACAAATCAGTATGGAATCCCATTATTTGCAAAAGCTTACTCCGGTAATGCATCAGACAAAGAAGCCATAATTGAGGGAATGAAAAAACTTCAAGAAAACATAACTTTTCCTGATGATGTTTATTACATAGCTGACAGTGCTCTCTATTCTGACAATAATATAAGATCAATGAGAAAAGGTATGAAGTGGATTACTCGTGTCCCTTCAACACTAAAGTTTTCAAAAGATTTATTGATTTCTGATCTTGAGTTTAAACAAGGAAAAGATCCTCGATATTCATTTTACGAAACCATTGTTGAATATGGTGGTATCGAGCAAAAATGGGTAGTTGTTCACTCATCTGAGATGCAGAAAAGAAAAGATGTTACTTTTGAAAAGAAAATCAAAAAGATTGTTAAAGAAGCTCAAAAAGAACTCAAAGACCTAAATAAGATAACGTTTGCCTGTGAAGATGATGCCAGAGCAGCTCTGGAAAGATGGATGAAAGAGAATCCTTACTGTTTACTTGAAAAAGTAGAGATTTCAACAGTTTCAACAAGGGAAAACGGCAAGAGAGGAAGACCAAAGAAAGATGAAAAACTTATAGTCCGCTACGTTATAAATGCAGAAGCAGTTAGGAATGAAGAAATCACACTGAGTGAAAAAGAGCATCAAGGAAGGTTTATAATTGCAAGCAATGATCTCAATCTTGATGCTGAAAAAATGCTGGATTACTACAAGAATCAAAGTAAGGTTGAAAAAGGGTTCAGGTTCATAAAGGACAAAAGTTTCAGGGTTTCGGAGGTTTATTTGAAAAAACCTCAAAGAATTGAAGCTCTATCAATGGTAATGGTATTAACTCTAATGGTTTACTCGGTAGCGGAATGGAAATTAAGAGAAAGGCTAAAAGAAACAGGGGAAACAATACTTGACCAGGTTAAAAAACAAACTCAAAAGCCCACTTTGAAGTGGGCTTTTATCCTAATGAGGGGGATTACAGAAGCAAAAGTGGAAATTGATTCTAAAGTAGTAACTGAAATTGCAAACATGAATGAAGTTAAGGCCAAGATAATAAGGTTGATGGGGAAAAATTGTGAAAAATATTACTTTTGAGTGGAGATCTGCGGAAAGTCGGCTAAAGAGTTAAACTTGAGGATTAAATAAGAACTCAACTTGAGAACTTTTCAATTTACCATCAAATTAAATCAATTTTATGATCACTTCTAAAAAATAAGGCTCGCAGGTTAAACTATTTATATCCGCCGTTTAACATATTATTTCAAAAACTATCATTCTGCCATTGATGATAAAAGGGTGGTTATATGAACTCTTACTGCAAGAAAACCCATGGAGTTCCAGCGTTATTTTCTTTTTTCATTCCTGGTCTGGGACAGCTTGTAAAGGGGCAGGTATCCAAAGCAGTGGGCATCTGGGCAGCCCTGCTAATCAGTCTGTTTATGAGCGTCATTGGAATCGGATTTTTAATTGGAATGGTTGTCTGGATTGCACAGATTTACGATGCCTATAATGCATGAAAAACAGGTTAAGAAACTTTTGTTATAAATGTTTAATTTTTTTATATGGTGTTTAATTCCTTTTAGAGGAGATAATTTTTAAAAGAAACAATCTTTTTATGTTGAAGGGAAAGATCTTTTTATGTTAAACTATTTATATACACCCTCTTATTAAGAGTACTTAAAGAAGGTAAGTTCTATGAACTATTGCAGAACACACGGGATTCCAGCCTTGTTTTCTTTTTTCTTCCCTGGCCTGGGCCAGCTTGTTAAAGGACATCTGTTCAAGGCAGTGGGTATCTGGATAGCCTTCATTATCACCGGGACAATGCATATTTTCGGAACTGGATTTTTATTATGGCTGGTTATATGGATCTGGCAGCTCTATGATGCCTACAATGCCTGAATAAAAACAGATTTGAAAGCATCTGGCAGGATAATCGGGAAAGGACAATCTGAAAGGATAATCTGGAAAAGATAAAAAACAAGCGTATAGTAAGCTAAGTTACTTAGCTATACAT
>DADN01000289.1:3274-36607 GCA_002509665.1 Methanobacterium sp. UBA8 | reverse complement strand
AGGAGCGTCTATTAAAAGTATATCTGCAGTTTCAACGAGTATGGATAGCGCTTCTTCAAGTCTATCTAATCTAATTTTTCGAAGCCCTTCCAGTGAAATTCCTGCTGGAATGACTTTAACACCACCCGGTCCTTCGTATATAGCATCTTCAATAGAAGCTTCTCCAGATAGGACATCATGTAATGTAATTGATTTTCCTTCCATCCCCAGGATAAGCTCTAAATTTGCCATAGCCACATCTGCATCTAGTACTATAGTTTCTTCTCCATAAGTAGATAAAGCTACTCCTAAATTTGCAGTTATTGTTGTTTTTCCCACTCCGCCTTTACCTGAGGCGACGGTTATAACTCTTGTCATTCGATACCTCCTAGCTAACTTCCACGTTAATTTTAAAGTTGTTTACAATTTCTGGATATCCTCTAAAACTTTTCTTTATTTCTATTTGAGTTATGTTAATTATCTGTTTTTTTAAATTATCCAGGTCTTTGGATTCACCCATGAACCGTGATAAAAATCCTTTACTTTCATATTCTGTAATTATATTTATGGTTCCAGTTAGTTCACTGGTATTATTGTCTAAAAATACCATGACTTCTGTCCCTTTAATTTTTGGAATACTAAGAATTGATTTTTTAATTTTATTCATAAGCGTTAATTCTATTTTTTCAACATCCTCATCGCTTAGAGATCCTCCTTTATAGGAGTCTAAAATGTTTTCAACTTCTTCTTCACCTACATCTTTTAAACCATACTTTTTCATGAGTTCGGCTCGGTCAATAGGTTCATTTGCAACTTCGGCCGGGTTAATTTCTTCTGCATCTGATTTAACTTCTTTAACCTCAGTTTTTACAGTTACTTCCTGAGGAGTATTGTTTTTTGATTTAATTTGAGTTTTTTGTCGAACATCTTCAACATGATTTGAGTTCATTTTTGATATTGACTTGAGCTTATTTTTTACATCTTTGTCATTATCTTGGGTTTCAGGTTTTTTAGGTAAAAATGATTCATTTTGCTCAAGTAAAGAAGATTCACTAATTTCAGGTTTTTCTTTAGTTAGTGTAGCTTCCTTAACTTCTGGGTTTTCTTTAGTTAATGGAGCCTCAATAACCTCAGGTTTTTCTTCAGTTAATGGAGCCTCAATAACCTCAGGTTTTTCTTTGGGTGCAGGAGTTTCAATTTTTTCTTTATCCTCAATAACCTCAGGTTTTTCTTCAGGTATAAAAGTTTCAATTTTTTTATCTTCCTGTCCTGTTTTTTTAAGTTCATCAAGTACATCATTAACTTCGGAACCAGAATTGAGTAAATATTTTTTATTTATATCCATAAGATAATTAATTTGAGAATTTCTAAGATCAAAAACTTCAATCAAAGTACTGCTCTCATCTGTGGCAGCTTTAATTTTTTTAATTGCATCCATTTTTGAGTCAGTATCATATGATGCTGCAATTTGTATACCATCTTTAAAAAGAATGTGTCCTTCTTCAGAACCAGCAGTTATTCTTATAAATCCATTGTACTCTTTTGATTTTAGTTCGCCTAAAAGTTCATTTAAATTTAATTCGTCTGCATAAGATATCCTGGACGGTCTGGTAATTGGTAACTCCATTTTTATTCCCCTACAATTATAACTTTAGATATATTAAACTCAATTGAATTTATGTATATCCTTTTTGCAGTTATGAATATGTGTGATTTGGTGAGTTATTCATATAGAAAATTCTGGTTATTTTTTTAAAAGTTTAATTTCAGGAGGGGTTATAATTACCACGTTGCCCTGTTTACAAAGTAATATAGCTTCTCCACCTACATTATCTCGGAATTCTTTTAATTTTTCTCCAACCTGCTTAGATTCCTCTGGATTATCTTCTATGAAACCCATATCCAATATAATCGGATTTTTTTCTTCAGTAATCTGTTTTAGAGCATCTTCTATATCTGGAATGCCCTGGGCTTTCATTAGGATTATTTCGTAAAAAGAATGTTCGGGAACGATTATGGTATCTTTTTCTTCTTCATTTTCGTTTTCTTCTTCTAATCCTAGATTTTTCTTTATATAATCCATGACATCTTTCATTTTATTTCCCCTATACTGATTTATCAGGTGGGTTTTACAGGTTGGTGATTATTTTAGTCCTACATAATCAATAATTACATCCAGTAATCTTGATGCCCCACCATTTTTAATATCTACTGCTGGCAATTTGTATCTTTCCTCATACTTTAATATATCCTTTTTGTCACTAACGTTCCTCATATTTAGAGAAATGCCAACAACTTTAGTAGGTTCTACAGCTTCTATTGCTTTTATTTCGTAGTCTATTCCTCTTGGCTCTCTAAAAGGATGATTAGGTCTATGGCAAACTACAACCGCATCAGATCTTGAGCCTATGAGTATTGCAGCTGAAAGGCCTCTTGGATGAGGGTTCCCGTCCTCAGTCAGGCTGGATTGTCCTTCTACAAAGATGATGTCAGGATTCTTTTCTTCTTCGATATATTTCATAGTCCCCATGACTGCTGCAGCAACATCCATAACTGAAAGGCTTCCTGCCCTGAAATTAAGGTCTGCTGGGCTTTCAAGCCCCATTTCATCAGTTGAAATTACAGCTGCATTTAAACCTTTTTCCTGTGCTGTTTTTCCAAGAATTCGTGTAGTTGTTCGTTTACCGCATTCTTGGGAAGTACCACCTACAAAAACAACTGGTGCTTTAGGTTTGTAGGTAATTTTTGGCAGCACTTCAGTACATTGGGAAGGGGCAGTTCCAAATATTTTATTAATAACATCTAAGCGAGAACTAATTTCTTTTATGAGCACTCCTTTTGATTCAGCAAATTTGAGTAAAGATTTATTTTCTAAAAGTGATAGTGATCTAAATGATGTTACAACATTCAGCCCGTTATCTATGGCTTGAACTGCGTATTTAAGTGCAGCTCCTTCAGCACCAATTGGCAGCATTATTGCAACACTTTTAGCATCTGTTTTTTCAATGAGTTCAGTTAAACTTGAAGATATTACATTACCACAAAATTTCATGCCCTGTTTTTTAATACTATCATCAACAAAGCCAACAGATTCTACTCCCTCGAAATTGGCGAATTTTTCGCCTCCACCGCCGCATCCGACTATTATAAAAGGGTTAAGCTGTTTAAGTTCTTCTACAGAAGTTATGTCATACAAATAATCACTCCATTATCATTTAGTTGGAATAGGTGAGTTTACATTATCTATTTATTTAATAAATATTAAACCAAGTTATATACTTTAAGATATATAATTTATGTATCTATATTCAATCTATTGTGGAGGCATAGTATGATAGGAAGAGTACTTAAGGACTTAGGCAGGATCAATGGGGTAAACGGATCTTTAGTAGTAGGAAAAGACGGACTAATTATTGAAAGCGAGGTTCCTGGAGATATAGATTCAGAACTTGTAGCAGCTATGTCATCAGCAGTTTTTGGTACAGCCGAAAGATCTGCTGAAGAGATGAAACATGAACCTTTACAACAGGTTATGATTGAAGGACAGTTAGGTAAAACTTTGATGATAGACGCTGGTGAAGGAATTCTGGTTGTTATTACAGATATCGACATAAATCTGGGTTTAATCAGGATTGAAATGAGAAGAAGTGCCGAACGTGTAATTGATCTTCTTACCTAAATGCTGATATTGGTGCGCCCGTTAAAGTATTTAACAACATTGGATAATAATATTTAATATAATAATATTAACATATTTATCCTAAACTCTTTGTGTTTTTTATATTGATTTGGAGATGATCAGTTGAGAAAGCCCTATGTTATTTTGATAGGAAGTGCTTCTGGAATTGGAAAATCGACTATAGCATCAGAGTTAGCTAAGATATTGGGAATAAAGCACTTAATAGAGTCTGATTTTATAAGAGAAATAGTTAGGGGAGTAATTGGACCTGAATTTGCCCCAGCACTTCACAAATCATCTTTCGATGCATATGTAACAATACGAGACAAGGAAAGGTATAAAACTAATGCTGCTTTAATAAATGCAGGATTTCAAGAACACGCTTCATTTGTTATCCCTGCTATTGAAAAAGTTATAAAAAGGGCTGTAGATGATTTCGATGATGTTGTAATTGAAGGTGTGCACCTTGTGCCTGGTTTCGTTAACATCGATCAATTCCAGGACGATGCAGATATTCATTTTTTTGTGCTTAATGCGGATGAAGAGATTCATAAAGAGCGTTTCGTTAAGCGAGCCATGAAAATAAAACGTGGCGGTAAACATCTGGAATATTTCAAAGAAAACAGGATAATTAATGATTATCTGGCTGAACAAGCTGATGAACATGGAGTTCCAGTTATTTATAATGATGATATTGAGACTACAGTTAAGGTAATGCTCACACACATAAGACAAATCTGTAGAACCATTAAATTCAAACACGGTGTAGATAGTATAAAAGATGAAACCAGCACTGTGTTAAAATATGGTGGTAGGATGGAAGATATATCCTATTTCATACATGGTTTTACCGAGCCTCTGCGAAGAAAAATCAATGTTTATGATCCTAAAGAAGCAGAACGCTTTTTTGCATCATTAGAAAGAAATAAAAAGCGAAAAGAAGATTTAGAAAATATTTATGATCTTTCAGACAATATTCACAGCCATAAATTATGTGCTCCTGATGAAGAGAGCCTGAATAAAATGATAAAAGAATTAGATGAAAAGGGATACTTAATTAAAGAATAATCAAATCTTTAATTAAATAAGCATCATATTATTTTTTTATGTTTTTACTATTTTTTTATTGATTAATTGATAAGGAGAGAAATAATTTTGAATGAGATGAAAATTGATTGTCCAGTTTGTGAATGTAAAAATTCGATGATAGTTATAACAAAAACAGAAAATATTCCATATTTTGGAGAAATAATGGAATCTACAGCTAAATGTCATGATTGTGGATACAAACATTCAGATATAATGTGCCTTGAACAAAAAAAGCCGGTAAGATACGAATTAAAGGTGGATAAATCCAATTTGAATGCGAGGGTTATCAGATCTCAATCAGCTACAATTAGCATACCTGAACTTGGCTTAAAAGTAGAACCCGGTCCAAGATCACAGGGTTATGTCTCAAATGTGGAGGGCGTGCTAACTAGATTCCATGACGCTGTTATAACTGCTATGAATCTTGTTGAAGATGAACAATCTAAGGAAAATGCATCTAATATCTTAAAAGAGCTTGAAAGAGTTAAAAATGGGGAAGATATGGTCACAGTGATAATTGAAGATCCTTTTGGCCACAGTATTATAATTCATGAAGATGCACTCAAAAGAAAATTGAGTCTGGAAGAAATAAAGAACCTGAAGACAGGTTTCACAGTATTTGAGAATGAATAATGTTGATGTTGTTTAAATAGCTTTGCGAGATTAATTAAATAATTTAAAAAATTGTTATAATTTAGAATCTGCAGTATGTCTAATTAGATGGTATGTATTATATGCATGAAATCACATAAGAAATATATGTATTTGATGTTTATCAAGTTTAAAAAAAGTTAGAATTAGCTTAAAAGGAACATAAGGGGAGTATATTCTAAATGGAACGGAAACCTAACTTAAATAATAATGAGGAAGGTAAAATTGAATCTGAAGAATATGGCCCGTTGCCAGGTCTAGATTATCAGTTTTTTGAGTATATGCAAGAAGGAGTGACTGTATACGCAGTATTACGTGATGAATCTGGAAAAGTAGTGGATTTAGTTATAACTTACGCTAATATCGCTGCTTACCGACAGAAAAAATCCTTAAAGAAGGGTCTAATTGGAAAAAGCATTAAAGATCTTTATGGTTATGAAGCAGTAGCTATCGATCTTGAAAAGACTAATGAAGCATTATCTACTGGAAGGGGCGTGAAATATGATGTTCATTTCGTTCCCTTGGATAAATATTTCTCTGTTTCGGCATTTTCAACAAAAGAAGATGTGTACATAACTTTAACAATTGATATAACAAAGCAGAAAAAGGCAGAGGAAGAAATGCAAATTGAACGCCAGAAACTTATGGATATAATTGAATTTCTGCCGGATGCTACATTTGTAATAGATGAAAATAAAAGGGTAATTGCGTGGAATAAAGCTATTGAAGAGATGACTGGTACTCTCAAAGAAAATATTTTAGGTAAGGGTGAATATGCTTATTCTATACCATTTTACGGCGAAAAAAGGCCAATTTTAGTTGATCTGATTTTTTTAAGTGAAAAAGAGATGGAAGATAAATATGCTTATGTGAAAAGAGAAGGGAAAACTTTATTTGCTGAAGTCTTTGTAAGTAACCTTTTTGGCGGAAAAGGGGCTTATATATCTGTAAAAGCGTCTCCACTCTATGATCGTGAGGGAAACCTTGTTGGTTCCATTGAAACCGTTCGTGATATAACTGAATTAAGAAAAGAGTTATGTCCTAAATAATAAGTCTTTAAATATTGAAAACTTTTAGTTTTACAGTTGATTTAATAGTTTAAATGAAAAAGGAAGTGTTTTAGAAGCTTACTCGATATGAGTATCTTCTTTTTGGCTCTCAAATAAATTGAGAGCTTGCAAAAATCTTTGATTTTTGCGCTCCGAAAATCTACGATTTTCGAGAGATTAATATACTGTGTCTTCGACATCTTTTAATTTTAATGTCCTTCTGACATCTAAACTTAAAGCATCACAATCTGCTTTAATAGCATCTAAATGTATTAATATCCTTTCTTTTTCTTCATTAATTCTTTCTACATTTTTGTAAGGATATATGGATTCTTTTAACATTTCGTATTCTACTGTTGTGTAAGGATATTCATTCAGCTGTTTGCAGACTTTTTCCAGGACATCTCCTAAAAATTTGTTCATTTCAACTTTTACGCGTTCTCTTATCATTTTGTCACGGTCTAAGTGTTGTTTCATTAATCTTACAACTTCTGCTTTTGCAAATGGTAAGTCTTCAGCTTCTTCTTCCTGTACTTCTTCTACGTCTTCTTCATTTTTTTGAATTTCTTCTTCGTTCATTGAATTCCTCCTTGTAAAATTAAAAATTTTGAATAGCAAAAAATATTACATGTAAAAGTATTTGATATCTAGTTTCATTTTAAGCATCAATACATATAAATTTATGTATAAATAAAGACCTTTTCTTTAATTATTTTACACACACTGCAAATTATTTTCAGTCATGATTATACTTCAACTTGTAAAAATTCTATATGAAATTAAAGCATCACCAATTCAAATTATGATAACAGACAATATCAACTATACTTATGATTTGAATATTTGAAAAAGAGCGCATACAGATTCTTTGTAAATGTATTATGTGTCTAAAGTATCTCTAAACTCAAATCCAGAGACTTTGCAGAATGAGTTATATATCCTGTTGAAATGATATCTGCATTTGTTTTTGCATATTCGACAATATTTTCAGGTTTTATTCTCCCTGAAACTTCAATTAAAACGTTGTTTCTTAAATTCATTGATTCAAGTGTTGAAATGACTTTCTCAATCTCTTGAGGGTTCATATTATCCAGCATTATAATATCGGCCCCTGCTTCTGCTGCTTCTATGGCACCTTTTTCGTCTTCCACTTCTATTTCAATTTTTTTGGTAAAACTCACATTCTTTTTGGCCATAATTACGGCCTCTTCAATACTACCAACAATGGCAATATGATTATCTTTAATAAGAACCGAATCATCTAATCTGAACCTGTGAGTGTCTCCCCCACCTACTTTAACCGCATTTTTTTCGAAAATTTGTAATCCCGGGGTTGTTTTACGTGTACCTGCCAGTATGATATTTTCATTTACTCCTCTTATTTTTTGGAGTGTATCAAATGTTAAAGTTGCAATGCCGCTCATTCTCATAAGAAAATTCAATGCAGTACGTTCTAAACTCAAAACTGTCCGTGCATTTCCTTTAATTTCCATAATAACATCGTTTACTTTTACTTTATCTCCATCCTGTTTTTTAACGGATGATTTAATTTTAAATTCATTAAATAAGTCAGATACAGCATCAATTCCTGAAATAATTCCATCTTCTTTAGCTATTATTATTCCCTCTGTTTTCAGGTCTTTAGGAATCAATGCACCCGAGGTAATATCATCAAAACCTATATCCTCATAGACCATTTGCTTTAGAATATCTCTCATATTAATCCCTGTTTAGCTATATAAAGTAAAAGATATAAATAAATAACTCAGAAAGAATCGATTATACTCAATTTTATTAATTAATATCTAAGGTGAAATATTATGGAGCTTGTATTTTTAGGAACGTCATCTGCAATTCCCACCAGCCACAGGAATCATTCTGCAGTAGCATTAAAAGCATTTGGAGAGATTTTTTTATTTGACTGCGGTGAAGGTACACAGCTTCAGATGTCAAAGGCTAAAATAAGTCCTATGAAAATAAACAATATATTTATAACTCATTTTCATGGAGATCATATTCTCGGACTTCCTGGAATAATTCAATCAATGGCTTTTAGGGGAAGAAAAAACCCGCTGCATATATTTGGTCCTAAGGGCCTTGTTGAAATAATAAATATCATAAGAAATTTTGGATATTTTTCACTTACCTTTGAAATTTATATGCATGAAATTGATGATGGAATTATACTGGAAGAAGGAAATTACAGGATAAACTGTTCTAAAATGAACCACACAGTTTTGAACTTCGCATACGGTATATATGAAAAAAGAAGACCTAAATTCATACGGGAAAAAGCAATAGCCCTTGGTGTTAGCCCTGGGCCTGATTTTGGGAAACTTCAGCAGGGTATCTCAGTAAAAGTAGGGGATATAGTGATACAGCCAGAGCAGGTTCTTGGGGAAGAGAGAAAAGGGCGTAAGATAGTTTATTCTGGTGATACTACTCCTTCGGAGGGGATGGTGGAATTTGCAAAAGATGCAGATCTTTTGATACATGAATCTACTTTTGAGGGTATTTGTGGAGACAAAGCTTATGAAATGGGCCATTCTACATCTGTTCAAGCTGCAGAAATCGCAAAAAAAGCAAATGTTAAACGATTAATATTAACTCATGTAAGTACCAGATATAAAAAATCAGATATCCTTGAAACTGAAGCAAAGGAAATATTTAAAAATTCAACAGTTGCAGAAGACTTTATGCAGATAGAAGTGGAGCGCTGATAAGTTAATAGCTTAATTTTCGAATAATTTAAATAGAACTCTTTAACAATTTAGTTATTCATTAACATATTAATAAAAACTAAAAATCTTTAGGAACGTGAAATAGATGGCCGTCAGTACAATGTTTGCAAATATACACTTTGATGATATTATTGCAATTGGTGTTACTTTAATTGCAGCATTTTTAATAGTAAGATTGACATCCAGGTTTCTTAAAAATTCTCAAGTTAAATGGGATCTTGATGTAACTATGATTCAGGTCCTAAATGAAATTGTTAAGTATACAATCTATCTAATCGCTGCAGCTGTAATTCTTGGAATATTTGGAATCAATTTAACTGCCATTGCTGTAAGTTTAGGAGTAGTGAGCATTGTCGTTGGTTTTGCAGCGCGTGACACCCTTTCTAATTTTATCGCGGGAATGTTCATATTCTTAGATAAAAGTTTTAGAGTTGGGGATATCATTGAAGTATCTAACCAGAAAGGTAAAGTAATTAAAATGGGTTTCAGGCTCACTACTATACTTACCTATGATAAAAAGATTATCACGATTCCAAATGCATTATTTTCAACCAATCCGTTCATAAACCATACTGCATCAGATACAAGAAGAGTAGATCTGGATATAGTCATACCATATACTATGGATATTGAAGAAACTTCAAAATCCCTCGTTGATATGGCTACTGGATGTGATTGGGTCTTAAAAAAACCTAAACCCAAAGTTATAGTTAGAGAACTTATAGATGTAGGGGTCAGATCAACGTTATGTGTATGGGTAAATGATCCATGGAGAGTTACAGAATACCGATCTGCTCTCGGAAAAGCAGCTAAGGCTCTTTTAAGAGATAAAGACGTAAAAACAGAATGAATAAATAATACAATTATTAATTAATATTTAATTTTTTAAACACATAGATTAATTTAAATATTTTTGGGCATTTTCTCCTTTAACTAATATTTATTATATTTAAATAGATGAATCAATAATATATCTAACTAAAATTTTTAAACTAACTTATAATTATACTGAAGATGATCAAATGGATTTAGCAATGTCCAGATATAAAATTTTAGCTGTTGTAGTTATTTTAGTGTGTGTAATTGTATCTTCAGCTATAATAATCGTTGGTTATGAGAAATCTAAGGAATTAAATGCATATCAAAATAATTTGTACCTTCGCGGAAATGGAAGCGCTCCTGTTAACATATTGGACCCTTCCACCAGTTCTGTATCTGGAAGTACATCAGATGTATATCGAATTGTAATTCCAAGTATAGGGATTAACGCCAGGATAAATTCTGAGACTGTAAATGGGTACAGCACGGTTTATCATTATCCTGAGAGTGTTGAACCTGGTCAAAATGGGGAATGTGGATTATTAAGTCATAGGACACATTACTCTGGATTGTTCCGTCAATTGGGAAGTTTAAAAGTTGGAGATGAAGTTATAATAAAAGATTATACAATATCTAAAAAATTTATATATAAAGTCACATCCAACGGAGACGACATCAGATGGGATTACAAAGAAAATCCGATTTCATTTGCTCAAAGTGGGGAGCCCCGGTTGTTACTTGTAACATGTTATCCTCCAGGAAGGAAGCTGGCAGCTTACATAGTCCATTGTAAGCTGGTTTCTACCACATCTTTAACTTAATTTTAGGATGCAGCTCCTTAAAAA
This sequence comes from Methanobacterium sp. UBA8, assembly GCA_002509665.1. Taxonomy (GTDB): domain Archaea; phylum Methanobacteriota; class Methanobacteria; order Methanobacteriales; family Methanobacteriaceae; genus Methanobacterium_D. The sequence continues at coordinate 25,755 of DADN01000289.1, read as the reverse complement.
GGATTACTTATTTTTTTTATTTTGAATTTATAATGGTGGGTATTTAATCTATATTAAGTAGTAATAATCTAATTAATTGACTATTTTTAATAAAAGTTAGACATTGAGTTTTGTTACATGGTAATAAATTCTTATAGTAAAATTATTGCGATTATAACTGATTGATGGAAATATTTAATAATAAAGAAATTCTATATGTTAGGTTTTCCTGAAGGTTTAAAAACTATTGAATTAATTTTCTAATTCAGGACAAAATAATAGAAAATCAAAGGAACATCAATTTCCAGAGACTCTAAAGAAAAAATTGGACTGATATTATGGTAAAAATAAACGTAGACGAGGGCGCATGTGTGGGATGTGGATCTTGCGTTGAGGACTGCCCAAACGATGTGTATGAATTGGATAGTGAGCATGGTAAGACTGTTGTGGTGAAAGAAGGGGATTGTATGGGATGTTTATCATGTCATGAAATTTGTCCTTCCCAAGCACTTGAACACAATGACGTACCTGTGGCTAAAAGGCTCTATATTGACCGTAAGGTAAATAAAGTTATAGATAAAATTTTATAGAGACTTTAACATGAAATCTAGTGGAATAAACGTGTAAACAAGTACGCTAGAAATATATTCTAAATAAATGTGCAATGGTAATAAGACTTTTATTATCTGCCGTATATTAAAACAGCTGTTAAATAATTATTTTGTCTGAAAAAAAGTCATTAAGCTGCTTATTATATGCGAATGGTCGGTATGGTCGAAGAAAGTATACGTGTTAAAGTAAGACATTGGCCATTATAGGCTAGATGTGGGTCTTAAAACCATGATAATTTGATATAACAATTAAATTCACTATTTTTTTATAATTTTGACTCTCCTTTTTATTATTAGGTAATAATTTGTTATTATAATTTACAGGGTGTTATGAACACGTAATATAAATCCTTAATAGTAAAGACGTTTTATATAGAAAAATATCCCTACAAGGTAATATTAGGAATTGAATTAAATTTTTTTGATTCAGAAAAATTGTGTAGGAATGATTTAATTGGGTTAAAAATCTTTCCAAATTGCTTTAAAAGGAAAAATGAGGGGATTGCTATGGTAAAAATAAAAGTAGACGAGGATGCATGTGTGGGATGTGGATCTTGCGTTGAGGATTGTCCCAGTGACGTGTATGAATTGGATAGTGAGCATGGTAAGACTGTTGTGGTGAAAGAAGGAGATTGTATGGCGTGTTTATCATGTCACGAAATTTGTCCATCCCAGGCATTGGAACATGATGACATACATGTAGCTAAAAGACTTTATATTGACCGAAAAGTAAATTCAACTATAAGTAAAATAATATAAGGAGTTTTGGACATGGAAATCGAACATAAAGAAATAAGAGGCGATTTTAAACCTGAACTAATTCCTCCAGAAACTGGTGGAGATATTAATGACTATGAAGAAGCCCTTCATGTTCTTATGAAATTTGTAGGATCTATGTCAAGTGCATTAGAACAGGTTTCTGGGCGTGGTGCAAATGCTATTGTTTATCAAGCAGGGAAAAGAATGGGACATGAAGCGGGTAAACTGGCAGAAAAAACCGATGATCTGGAAAAAGCCATGAGTCAATTGAGTCAAATACTTGGGATGGAATTTTATTTTGAAATGTGGAAACCTTCAGATCAGGAAGGATATACTATTGAGAAGGGCCACGAAACTATTGTAAAACTTTTATTTATGGATTGTGTTGTAAGACAAACATTAAGAAGAACGGGTCTACCTCAAAAAGGGCCACTATGTTACTTATTATATGGGTACATGGTCGGGGCTGTGGAAGAAGTTATGAGTATCAAGGGAAAGCTTGATATAGACCATGTGGGGCCAAACGCTTGTCTTAAAACCCTAACTATAGGATGGGGTGGTAAATAATGGTAAAAATCGCACTTGAATGGCTTGCAGGCTGTGCTGGTTGTGAAATTTCTATTCTTGATTTACACGAAGGAATAATGGAATTACTCAAAGAAGCAGATATTGTTTATGCACCAGTTTTAATGGACGTAAAAGAAGTACCAGATGATATTGATATTGCAATAGTTTCTGGTTCTGTACGAAATAAAGAAAACAAAGAAAGGCTTGAAGAATTACGTGGAAAGTCTAAAACATTAATAGCATATGGAACATGTGCATGTTACGGTGGTATAACTGGAATGGCAGATCTTTACAGGCCGGAAGATGTAACAGCAAGGATTTATTCTGACAATCCGAGTACTGAAGCAGCTGATGTGCCTTCTGAAGTAGTTCCTGAACTTTTACCAATTGTTCACCCTGCAGGTGATTTCACAGAAATAGATTACTTTTTACCAGGATGTCCTCCTAAAGAACTTCTTGTTTGGGACATATTGATGCCTTTAATTAAAGGAGAAACTCCAGATGTTCCTAAAAAGAGCGTATGTGCCGACTGTTCAAGGTGGATGGATCACGTTGAATTTGACAGGCTCAACAGGAGAATTGAAGGAGATCCTGATCCTCAAAAATGTTTCTTAAGCCAGGGTTATGTCTGTTTAGGTTCTGTTACACTTGGAAGGTGTGGCGCACTATGTACGGCGGCAGGTATCCCTTGCCATGGCTGTGGTGGTCCTTCCCTCGATGTTTTAAGGGAGCCAAGCCACGATGTATATAATGGTGTAATAAAAAGGATATCTCACCTTTCTAAGATGCCAGAAAAGGATGTTGAGAAACAAATAAGAGATATTGGGCATGTAATATATGGATTCGTAATTGGAAGTACAATTATGGAGGATAAACAGGTTTCATTGATCCCTCAGCTGGTCAAGAAATAATAGAAGCGTGATAATATGAAACAGATAGAAATAAATCCAGTAACAAGAATTGAAGGACATGCAAAAATCACAGTTCAGTTGGATGATTCTGGAAACGTTTCAGATGCTCACTTTCATGTAATGGAGATAAGAGGATTTGAAAAATTCCTGGAAGGGGCAGCAGTTGAGGAAGCTCCTAGGATAACTCCACGTATATGTGGGATATGTCAAACTGCTCACCACTTAGCAGCTGCTAAAGCAACAGATGCCGTTTTTGGACTACAACCCCCAGAAGCAGCTAAAAAACTGAGAGAGCTCATGCTTCTTGGTCAGTATATTCACTCACATGCTTTACACTTTTACTTCCTTGGCGCCCCAGACCTTGTATTAGGGCCTGATTCTGATCCTACACAGAGGAATGTAATTGGAATCATTAAAAAAGACCCTGAACTTGCAAAAATGGCAATTAAAACCAGGAAAGTTGGTCAGGACATAACAGAAGTAGTGGGAGGAAAAGCAATTCACCCAGTTACTGCTGTTGCAGGTGGTCAGACAAAAACAGTGAGTGCCGAAGAAAGAGCTAAACTTTTGGAATCTACAAAAACTGCTATTGAACTTATAGAAAAAGGTGTTGGGGTAGCAAAACCACTATTTGAGCAGTATGCAGAAGCAATAGAACTATTGGGTCCAGTTGAAACTCATTTCGGTGGTTTAACAAATGGTGGAAACCTTGAAGTCTATGATGGTCCTATGAAAATAATCGACAAAGCAGGAAATTCTGTTCACGAGTTCCAGCATTCTGATTATTTAGATTACATAGAAGAAAAAGTACAGCCATGGTCTTATCTTAAGTTCCCATACCTCAAACAAACAGGATTCCCTGATGGTAACTATAGAGTCGGGCCTCTTGCAAGGTTAAACATAGCTGACAATGTTCCAACAGAAAAAGCTGGTGCACTGTTCGGTGAATTTAAAGATAAGTTTGGAATTGCTCAAAACACTCTTTTGTATCACTATGCCCGTCTTATTGAGTTAATGTATGCTGCAGAAAGGTCATTACAGCTTTTAGAAGACGACGAAATAGTAAGTACAGAGATAAGACAGTTCCTCAGCGAACCGTTAATGACAAGGGAAGAAGCAAAACAGTCCGGTGAAACTAAAAGAGGTGTAGGAATAATAGAAGCCCCAAGGGGATCTCTTATCCATGATTATGAAACAGATGCTGCAGGGATAATAACACGTGCAAATCTTGTAGTTGCAACTGGTCAAAACAACCTTTCTATGGATATAGGCGTAAGAGAAACTGCTAAAGCTCTAATTAAAGGTGAAGAAGTCTCAGAAGGCATTAAAAATCAGCTCGAAATGATTATAAGGGCATATGACCCATGTCTTTCCTGTGCAACTCATGCAATCGGTGAAGACTCACCACTTTTAGTAGATATACATGATAGCGAAGGCGTTCTCCTGAAAAGACATTTATTGTAACTGAATAGTTACATAATTATTTATTTTTTTTCCAAACTTAATACTTCTTTTTTTTAAAAATCTATTCATTAAACCATAGCTGTGTTTAAGATAAAACTTAAAAACTATAAACATAAACTAGAATATATTTGAATATTTAAAAATATCAAATAGGATCAACCAGTCTTAAATAAGTTATTAATGATTATGTTTGGGATATCTTAAATGAATCAACGTGGTTATATGGATTCTAATATAGAAAACCAATTAGTAAGGACTTTAAACAATTTGGATAAAGTTGAGGGCATAGACGGCAGTTTAATCGCTGATGATACTGGTAACGTACTGTGCCATACCATGTCTAAAGGAACAGATACTTCTCTTTTTGGCCCAATGGCCCATGTAATTATGGGTTCATCAAAAAGGCTCTTGAATTCAGCTGATGGTGGAGAAATTCAGAGGGTACTGGTTGAATCTTATGATGGAAAGGCTCTTTTTTTACACCTGGACAATACATACTTTATTGTACTCATGGAAATATCTGCAAATGTCGGACTTGTAATGGTTTCCGCTAAAAGAGCGGCAAAAGATATAATGGAAATTACAAGAGGAATAATCTGGGAAGTTCCAGTTGAAGAAGAAGTACTTATAGATTCTCAAGAAGAAATTCAAGCTGTTTCTACTTCAGAAGTATTAGATGTTCACGATAATACAGAAACTGTCGAAATTGAAAGTGAAGTGTCTGAAGGATTAGAAACTGAAGAACTAAATGTAGAAACAGTGGATAAGCTCATTGAAACTGAAGACTTAAAAGAAGCATTTGCTGAAGTCATAGGAACTGAAAAATTAAATGAAATAATGGAGTCTGAAGAGTTTAAGGCGTTAGATATTAAAGAAGCAAAAGAAAAGCTTTCAGAAATGTTAGATGTCGAAACAGAAGAATTATCACCTGCAGCTACAGAATCTGAAACCATATCTGATGAAATAGATATCCATGAAATTGAATCGAAAGTCGAAGAAACTGAAGTTCAAATAAAAATTTCAGACGAAGACCTGGGAGAAGTTCCGGAAGAAATTCAAGAGATTGAAGAACCAAAAAGCAGTATTCCAGTTATAAAACCTCCAATTTCATTCCCAAAACTACCTGAAAACATTGAAATACCTGCTGGAGATAAAGAAAAATCTGATCTGATTTTAGATATATACGAAGCCGTATTTCTGGCAATGTCAATTGGAGCAAGCAAAATTATGGGCGTGTCACCTGCAAGAGGGCTTATAAAAAGGTTTTTACCTTTAGATGGATGTAAAACTCTTTTGGATGGTGTTGATGTAAAAAGTAATTCTGTAGTTGATTTTGATAAAATAAGGGAAAATGTTGAAAATATTCCTTTAAAAGAAAGATCAAATACACTTATAACTGATTTCAGTAAGATAATCAGCATTATAACTGAAAACTATGGTAAAGTAATGGGATATGGGGCTTTTAGGGGAATAGTCCGTAATGAATTTAAAACAATTAATAAGTCATATGGAAGAGCCATGAAAGATCTTGGAATTAAAGATAAAATCCACCCTGAATTAATTAGTTCATTTGAATAACTGAATTTAATAAATCTAATTAAATTAATATGTAAAAAAATATTATTTTTTTTAACAGAAACTAATTTTAGATTAAATCATTTAAACGTTACAATTTCGTATCATAACCTATCCTATTTTTGATAACAGTTTTTTGTAGTATAAAGAAATAGCCTTCATTTTTACTATTTTAATAAGTTAAGTAAATAGATAATGCAAGAGTCCCGTGAATTATCCCAAAGGTTAATGCAATGGCAGCCACGGCGGGATGAATTTTAAAAGGTATTTTTACTCCTCTAAAAATCATAAAGCCTAATGAAGCGGTGATAATGAATAATGAGAGGGTAGTAATTCCTAGATATAAAATTAAAGGTTTTCCAAAAATGGGGAAATAAGCTATGCTACTTAACATATTGATCAACTCAGTTTGAATTATTTAAATTAGATAATTAAATGTATAAATGGCTATTAGTCCATTAATATTAATTTTAACCAGTATGTCTTAGTTTTACAATTGATATTTGGGTAATAATCTAAACTAAAAAATTAACGCCTGTTAAGAGTGTAACAAAATTTTTGATCCTTCATAAACATCTATATAAATGCGGATTAATAGTTTAGATTTATGGATATTATTTCAATTTTTCTTATAGCTATAGGGCTTGCAATGGATGCATTCAGCGTTTCCATAACAAAAGGACTTGTAATGAAGTCCAATGTGAAACATGCTTTTATCATTGCCATATTTTTCGGTGTANNTGATGCCTGTTGCAGGATGGATTTCAGGTATACAACTTGAGGCATTTGTTTCAACAGCAGCCCCATGGATAGCATTCATTTTATTGTCCATTATAGGAATTAAAATGATTTATGAGGGTATTTTTGATGATGGAGAGGATAAAGATGACAGCTTTTCATTAAAAGAAATATTCTTTCTTGCAATTGCAACAAGTATCGATGCATTTTTAGTGGGAATCACTTTTGCATTCCTTAAGACTCCAATAGTAGAACCCATTGTAATAATAGGGGCTGTCACGTTTGTCCTATCTTTCATAGGCTTCTATATTGGAAAAGGTATTGGACACTTATTTGAACACAAAATTGAGGTTTTCGGCGGATTAATATTAATTGGAATAGGGTTGAAGATACTTCTGGGATTTTAGTTCTTTTAAATGAAAAGATTTTATTTATCTGGAAAACAATGAATCTTTAGGCGTTATGATGTAATGTTTTTAAATCTTTATTGAACAATTATTTTGCCTGTCATTGATGGATGTTCGACACAATGATAGGCGTATTCCCCAGTTTTAGTAAAATTGTAGGTATATTTATCCCCTTTATTTAAATCTGGACTTGAAAATGTTCCTGAATCGCTCGTTACATCATGAACTGCAGAATCTTGATTTATCCATGTGACATTTGTCCCTGCTTTAACGGTAAGGGTATTGGGGGCATATGTGAAGTTTTGGATTGTTACTGTGCTGTAAGAAGTATTTTTGGTATTTGTTGTGTTTTGTGGTTGCTGTTGGTTCTGTGTACAACCTGATGTTATAACTACACCTAATATAATTACAGCAATCCCAATCTTGATGTAATATTTATATGTCATGAATTATGATATATTCAATGAAATATAAAATTCTTGTTAAAAACTATATTATAACTGGTGATTAATATCCTTAAATAATGGTGTAAAATAAGTTATTAAAGGGATAGTATTATATTAAAAGCATATTTAAGGAATTTTTTCTCATTTTTAATAAACAGTAAATTTTATACCTAATATTTACAAAGTCAACTATGGACATTGTTTCTATTTTATATGAATACAAAGTATCTCGAATTTATTTTTACATAAATTGATAAGTGAAAAATAATGCGAATGAATCTCGCAAAAGCAAACGGTGATTAAATGAACGGACCATGGGTTGAAAAATATAGGCCAAGCACTCTAGACGAAGTTGTAGGTCAAGATCATATTGTTCAAAGACTTAAAAGATATGTCAACGAACACAGCATGCCTAATTTAATGTTTACAGGACCTGCAGGAGTTGGGAAGACAACAACTGCAATTGCACTTGCAAAATCTATTTTGGGAGAATACTGGAGACAGAATTTCCTGGAACTCAATGCATCTGATGCAAGGGGAATAGATACTGTAAGAACTAATATTAAGAATTTCTGCCGGTTAAAAGCAGTTGGGGCTCCATTTAGAATAGTGTTCCTTGATGAAGTAGATAATATGACCAAAGATGCTCAACATGCTCTAAGGCGTGAAATGGAGATGTACACAAAAACAGCATCGTTCGTACTTTCATGTAACTACTCTTCAAAGATAATAGATCCAATACAGTCAAGGTGTGCAATATTTAGATTTGCCCCTGTTAAAGGAACTCAAATCATTGGAAGACTTGAAAAAATAGCAGAAGCTGAAAATCTTAATATTACAAGGGGTGCTGTTGAAAGCATTGTTTATTTTGCAGAAGGAGACTTAAGGAAGGCAGTAAATATACTTCAGGCATCTGCATCCACCACTGACGAAATTACAGATGACAGCATCCATGAAATTGTCTCAAAAGCAAAACCTCAAGACGTGCGGAAAATAGTTAATAAAGCTTTAAATGGGGACTTTTTAAGTGCAAGGGACCTTTTAAGAGAAGTAATGGTTGTTCAGGGTACAAGTGGGGAAGACATGATAACTCAAATTTATCAGGAAATATCACGTATGTCCATGGAAAACCTGATTGAAGAAGATGTATACATGGATTTGATTCAAAGTATTGGCGAATATGATTACAGGATAAGGGAAGGATCCAATCCAAGGATTCAGCTTGAAGCACTCCTTACCAAGTTTTTATTAAAAGGAAATTAGATTAAATTTGAGAATTTAAAAGATAAAGCTATCTGATAGCAGTAAAATGGTAATTTAGAGGAAAGGCAGAAGATGTTGTGGACAGAAAAATATAGGCCAAAGAACTTTGATGATGTTCTTGGGAATATAAAAGCGAAAAAAGAAATCCTTGAATGGACAGAGGAATGGAAAAACGGCAATCCTCAAAAATGCCTCTTTCTTATAGGCCCTCCGGGCACTGGTAAAACTACGTTTGCGGGGCTAATTGCGGGTGAATTTTCTGATTCAGTTGAATTAAATGCCAGTGATAAAAGGTCATATGATGCTATTATGGGAGTTGTAGGTGAAGCCTCCTCTTCAATGACCTTGTTTGGCAACCGGTTGAAGCTGATAATTCTGGACGAAGTTGATGGACTTCACGGTAATGATGACAGAGGTGGATCAAGGGCAATTAACAAAATACTAAAGGATACAATTCAGCCAATAGTGATGATGGCTAATGACCCTTACAGTAATAGAATTAAGAGCTTTAAAAATAAATGCCAGGTAATAAACCTCAGGAAGGTTCATACAAACTCAATAGTTTCACTTTTAAAGAAGGTATGTGTAAAAGAAGGGGTAGAATTTGAAGAACATGTTCTAAGAACCCTTGCAAAGAGATCTAATGGTGATTTAAGGTCTGCTATAAATGATCTGGAGATAATGGCAAAAGGCGAGGAAAAAATCACATCCGAAGATCTTGATCTTGTAGCTCCAAAAGACGGAAGATCTAATGTCTTTGATGCTGTAAGGACCATCTTAAAAAGTAAAACTCCGGCTAATATTAAAGGAGCCATGCGGCAGGTTGAAGCAGATCCTTCACTTTTACTTGAAATGGTCACAGAAAATATTCCACGTGAGTATGAAAAGAAAGATGAGATAGAAAAGGCTTATGAAATGATTTCTCAGGCCGATATTTATCTTGGAAGGGCTTTTTCAACACGTGCTTATACCTACTGGAAGTATGCATATGAGTTAATGAGTGTGGGTGTGGCACTTTCTAAAGACGAGACCTATAAAAAATTTGCAAGGTATACAAATTCATCTGTTTATACCATACTTTCTAAAAACCGAAGTAAGAGAGATTTACAGAATAAAGTGGCAGAAAAAATTGCAGAAAAGCTTCATACCTCTAAAAAAGTTGCAATTTCACAGTTCCCCTATTTTGAAATCATGTTTCAGGATAATGATATAGCTTACAACATGATGACTTACTTTGGACTTGAAGATGATGAAGTAAAAGTTTTTAGATCAAGGAAGGTAAAACCTCCTAAAGAAGTTAAATCTAAAAAGAGCACTAAAACTTCAAAATCTAAGAGCATTCATGAAGAAGTTAAAGCAGATAATGAAACTTTAAAAACACAGAAAAAGGTTAAAAAATCCAGTTCAAGTAATGATTCAAAAAAGAGCACTAAATCATCTAAAAGATCTAAAAAAGCATCTTCAGATGAAGAACCTAAAAAGAAAGAGGACGCTGGCGGAAGTAAGGAAAAACAGGTTTCACTTTTCAGTTTCAAATGATTAATTTAAAGTGTAAAATGAAAATTAAGAACGTAAATGTTCTTAATCTACTTTTTTACCTGCGTCTGGGCCGGGTTGAATAGAATAAATTTCATCTACTTTTAATAAGATCGCTGCTTTTGGTGCAAGCTGGCTCATCACACTTTTTGCCCAGTCAACTGCTTCATCGAAATATTTGCCTTCTTCAATTATTTCAACAGTTCCCTTAAACTGGTAAGGGCATGCTGAAGCATCTCTTAGTACTAAACTTGCATTTGGGTTATTTTCAAGGTTTTTATGGGTTTTATTCATGTAGTTATCCACAATCAGTATTGTCTTATTATCCATTGGCTTTGCAAATCCAATTGGAACAACATTAGGAGTTCCATCTGTAGTTGCAGTTGCAAGGAAAACTAAGTTGTCTTTTTCTATAGCGTCCATCATTTCTTCTGTCATTACCATCTAAATCACCTTCAAAAAATTCCTCAAAAAAATCTTTGATTTTTTTGGGACGCAAAACTTAAGTTTTGCAAGTTTCAATTTTTTGTGGCCCTCGAACACGAAGTGTTCGGGGCACTGAAATCAGAGCATTCGAAAATTCTATGAATTTTCGATGCGTCAAAATTAAAATTTTGACAGATTTCAAGGGTTCAGGAAATGCATAGCACTCGAAAATCTACGATTTTCGGTGCCATACGAAACGTAGTTTCGTGGCTCCAAACACGGAGTGTTTGAGAGCATCGAAATCTTAGATTTCGATAGCATGCAAAAAACAAAGTTTTTCGCTGTAGCAAAATCCTCTGATTTTGCTAACATTTCCTTCAACCTTTTAATTTTTATTCACTGGTTTTCTATTACTGTATTAGCAGTATATACTTAACCGTTATAGAAATGTACTTACTACATTTTGATACATTAAACTAACTTTGGGAGTCTTGATAGAAACCTTTATTATAATGAGCTATATAATTTTATTTCAATGTTAAATGAGGCTGAAAGTTACAACAAGGAAATGACCGAGATAAAGGCAAAGCTGGCAACCATGCATAAGGATATTAAAAACCTTATGGAAAACACTAATCAGCAGTATTTTGATTTAGTCCTTGCAAACTCTAAAAAAGACGTTTTAAACGCGATTATGGGATATGTGACTCATGATGTTGAAAAAAGTCTTGAAAAGGGTATGGTAGATAATTGTAACATGCGTGATAAATGTAAACAAGTGTTTACAGATTTGCTGCATGATAATACAAGCCTTATTGCAGATGACAGCGTGCATGAAGATTCTATAATTCAAAATAAAGCTAAACTGGACGAAATAAGAGAAAGAACATCTTATGAAAAATGTGACACATGTTTCTTTGAAGTGAATGATCTTTTTGAAAAACAGGTAAACTTAATGCGTTCGCTTCGAATTTACAGCTCCAGTAATGAGAAAAAACAATGTATATCTTCAATTTGCGAAGAATCAATAGTTAAAGATGTTCTTGAACCATTATCCAATAAGCAGAGGCTTCAAATTTTAAAATCAATGTCAAATGAAACAAAAACATTTTCATCACTCTCTGAACTTACAGGTCTTAGGGGAGGTAACTTACTTTTCCACCTTCAAAAACTGCTTGACAAGGATATGATTCTCCAGCGCCATGAAAGAGGAGATTACATGCTTACTGAAAAAGGATACAAATTATTGGTAATGTTGAGCGAGATTCATATGGTTTTAGGGGATGAATAACGACTTTTAAATGATTTAACATTCGTTAGATATAAATAACGCTGATTTTAAAAGGTTTTCCCTGACATTGGGGACTAAACTTTCTAAAAATTTCAACAGGTCTTCAGCGGATTCATAATTCTGATTTAGATCATTATCTAATTTATTTTGAGTCCAGGAATATATCCATGACTTTGGAACGTTTATTAAAGGATAAATCAGTTTCTTATCATTGTAACTTTCCTTTGAACTTAATAATTCTATTTTTTCACCATCTATCATTAATTGAATGATATTTTGGGATTCATCATCTAATGTGACGGGTAATGCTATAGAATCGATGTTTAGATTTTCTGCTTCATTTTTACTCCTGCCAAAAATGATTTCAATGCCGTATTTCCTTTGATAAGGTTCTAAAATTACATAAAGGGCAGAGCTACATGGATCATCATCTTTAATTAAGAATATTTTCTCTTTAGGGAGGATACAATGTGCAAGATTCCTTGAAGCCCTCATACAAATTTTCTGGAAGATTTTAGACCGGATTACATCTACTTTGGGAAAACTTTTTTTAAATAGCTCTTCTTTCTTCCTTGAAAATCTTGAAAATTTTAAATTGTTTATGTATACTTTGTCTTCTGTGATACTGACAAATCGGGTATCAACACCGATTTTCTGTAAAAATTTCACCAATTCCCTTGTCATCGTTTTCTCCTTTTTAAAAGAATCGTATCAATTTTAAGTTATATTAAATTTTGTAATTATATTTTTTCCAGAACTTTTGAAACACTTTTTGGAAACATTTCGACAGCTGATAAACACAAGGTGTTTGTTGCTCCGAAATGTTTCCAAATGAAAAATTTTAGAAAATGCACAGCATGCGAAAATCGAAGATTTTTCGACAGCTTTTTAAATACTCAGAAAGAAAATTATTCAGGGGAATATCATGANNATGAATCTTTTTGGTAGGAAATCAAAGGAGAAAAAAAGGGACATTCTGGAAATAGATCTTTCAGAACCAGTCGATTGTCTTTGTGATTTTACATACAACTTCTACTGGCAGCATAAAGGAGAAAAACTGGCTCCAGAATGGAAAATTGCAGATACTGACATTACATTTAAAGATCTGGTTGAACATCTTAAAAATGGCGGTGATGTCAAAATAAATGGGAATGCAGGTCATAGGCTGGGTTCCAGTGTGGGTGCTGATTTGAAATTCTTTGGAGGAACCGGTAAAGAAATTGATGTCGGTGACATAATAGTAGACGGCGATATTGATACTCGGATGGGCATAAGCATGGTTAAAGGCAGTATATATGTAAAAGGTGCTGTTAAAGAACCTATTGGTAATCTAATCAGAGTTAAATCGGATATGAAAGGATATAAAAAATTTAAATCAATTACAGATGTCATGGTGAACGGTCTGGAAGGAGATAAGCTTGAAGGAAACCAGCTAATGGGTAACAGGATTATAATAGATGATGGAATGGTCAGAGATACTGTAGGCTCAAGATTAGATGAAGATAAAGAAATAGTTGTAAATGGAAATGTTGATTTGAGCACAGGAATATTAATGAGGAATGGTGTTGTAAGGATTAATGGCAATGCCGGAAAAAACACTGGCGCCCTCTTAAACGGTGGAACTATAATTATTAATGGTAATTGTGATGATTTCACTGCTATAGATATGATTAGAGGGTGTGTAATTGTAAATGGAAATGCAGGAAAGTTTTTAGCTGCAAATAAAAAGAGCGGCATGGTATTTGCAAAAAATGGAAGCCCGATACCTCCAGTTAAGGAAAAAACTCTTAGCAGTGAAGACAGTAATGCTCTTTTAAAATATGGATTTAATCCTCGGGAATTTAAAAAATTTGAATAATGTAAGAAACTTTTATTTTAGAGTATATTAATTGAAAGTTTACAAAAACTTAAGATATAATTTAATATCTGAAAATTAAAATTTGAATAATGAGGTAAACTTTTATTGTAATGCTTTTTAGTATACTAATTATTAGATTTTTTATTAGGAGTTAATTCATGGTAGGTATAACAGAATTTGTAAGTGAAATAGCAATCAATATTATCAGCTCCCTTGGATATTGGGGAGTATTTATAGCAATGACCCTTGAAAGTGCATGTATACCAATTCCAAGTGAGGCTATAATGCCCTTTGCAGGGTTTGTAGTATCTGAAGGTAAAATGACCCTCTGGGGAATAACCATTGTAGGTGCGCTGGGTAATTTAGTTGGATCATTAATAGCATATTATGTTGGTTTAAAAGGTGGAAGGCCTTTACTGGAGAAATATGGTAAGTATATCCTCATAAGCCATAACTCACTTGACCGGGCTGATCGCTGGTTTGGAAGGTACGGTCATGAGGCAGTTTTTATAAGCAGATTTTTACCAGGTATACGTACGTTTATTTCATTACCTGCAGGAATAGCTGAAATGGACGTTAAAAAATTCTCTATTTATACTTTAGCTGGTTCATTACCCTGGGCTTTTGCACTTGGTTATATAGGAGTTCTGCTTGGTCCTCAATGGGATACAATTAAAAGTTATTTCCATATACTGGANNAATTAAGAGTTATTTCCATATATTGGACATAATTGTTGTAATAGCAGTTATACTGGTAGTAATTTATCTTGTGTATAAATATAGGGGCAGAAGTCGAACCTCTTAATTTAATTCTTTTTTAGGCTATCTTAATTCAATAGGGATAATATTTTCTAAATATATAAATAATACATAATTAGATTTAATTAATATTTCCATATATAAAATTAACAAATAGAACTTTCAGGTCAGTTTATGATTGGAGAAATTGTAAAGTATATGGTCTATTTTATTTTGGGAGGATTTATTGTTGCTATTGCCACTTATTTTGGAAGCGAAAAACAGGGTTTACTCGCCGCATTTTTTGCGATGTTCCCATTTGTAACGGCATTTACATTATTTACAGTATATTCTGCTGCAGGTTTAAATGCAGTATCCTCATATATAATTGGATTACTTATCCTTACTCCAGTATGGATTTTATATTTAATTTGTATTCTTTATCTGCTTCCAAAATATGGGTTTTGGATTTCTATTGGCTTTGGAGTAGCTATTTACCTTGTAATTGCATTAATTATTGTTTTAAGGTCTTAAAGAATCCTTTTTTTTCTAAAATGGATAGAAGGTATCTAATTAAAACAAGGATCATAAAAATTACAAATTTCAACTGAACAGTAGCAAAATTGGAAGGGGGCAAATTATAGTATCCCCAAATAAGCATGAATACAGCTGTACCTATCCATATTAATGGTATAAATGAAGATATAACATGTTTAGGTCGTCTATTGTGCATAATTTTAAGAGATTCTACGTTAGCGTTGTTTCCATATAATATTCCGGCAAGTCCAATTAAAATAAAGGCAATTATCCAGCCAGTATCAATTAAACTACCTGAAGCATAATTGCCATTTAAAAAGAAGTAACTAAAGATGGTATCTGTAATGATATATGCAGAAATTCCTCCAATAAGTAACAGGAAGGGGTATCTCATCTTTTTAGTTGGTTGTCTCAAGATTAAATTAAGTACCAGGAAGAAAAGGACGAAATCTCGAATTATGTAGTATAAAGTTAAAGATAACGGTAAAAAACTGTTTGTTGTAATTGGTAAAGCTAAAGTTGTCCAGAAAATTAATACGGCTGATGTTAAAATAATTCCAATATCAAGAATGGTCTTATATATTCTTTCAGTGTTTATCAGAGGTCTTGAAAGTAGTATGAGCCCTGCTGCAAATAACACATAATACAGGAGATATAAATCATCAGCTACAGATGGAAAAGGGGCTCCATGTAAAAATAACTCTATATATGTCCATGTGGCATCTCCTGCAGCATAAAAAAGCTGTGCCAGTGCAAGCAGCAGCCATGCATACTGAATCTGCTTTCCATATATTCTTGATTTATAAGAAGTATAAAATAAGCAGAGCGCTGCCGTGAAATTTATTAAAATGGATAATATGTCGGTTGTAGCCTGTTGAAGAGGAGGGTTATTGTTTAGGATTACTGAAATAGCAATATAACTGATTATTAAAATTAAACCAGCAGCTGCCGAATATTGAAATTTTTTAAAATTTCGCACTATTTCACTCCTCTATTTTTATCATCCTTTATTTTTGATTGATGTTAAATGTTAAATTTGGATTATAAATGCATTGATTACAAAATTATTTATAAGTCAGTGATTAAATTTAAATTAATTATTATTAAGACTAAACATCTGGTGTTTAAAATGAAAGTCCCAAGTACATGGAAATTGAATCTTAGATTAATTCTTGCAACAGCACTGCTTTTTGTGCTGGTTTACGTGATAATAGCTTTAGTTGGCTCTTACTTTAGATATGGAGGACCTTTAACCTTTGGAATTTTTGTATTGGTCTGGACTTTTATTCAGTACATGATCGGTCCAAAGATGGTAGAGATTACCATGGGTGTAAGATATGTATCAGAAGCCGAAGCCCCAAAACTTCATCAAATGGTAGGAGATTTAGCAGCTAGAGCAAATATCCCTAAACCTCGAATTGGAATTTCTGAAACCAGTATACCAAACGCATTTGCATTTGGAAAAAGCAAAAAAGACGGCCGCATATGCGTCACAAGTGGAATTCTCAAATTATTAAATGAAAATGAATTAAAAGCAGTTTTAGGCCATGAAATGTCCCATATAAATCACAGGGATATGGTAGTCATGACTTTAGTTAGTGTTGTACCCCTTATCTGTTACTGGATATACATCAGCACCCTGTTTTCAGATGGAGGTCAGGACAATGGAACTGCAATAATTGGAATTGGGGCTTTAATTGCTTATTTCCTTGGAAATCTCATAGTACTGTTTATATCTCGTGTTCGGGAGTATTATGCAGANNTGAATTAGGAAACCAGCCAAATTATCTTGCAAGTGCTCTTTACAAGTTAGTTTATGGATCTGCAATGATCAGCAAAGAAGATTTGAAACAGGTGGAAGGCGTAAAAGCATTTTTTGCAAATGACATTTCAGATGCAAGGAATGAAATAGATGACCTTAGATCAATGGACTTAGATAAAGACGGTACTATCAGTGAAAGTGAACTTGCACAGATTAAATACACCCAAACAAGGGTAAAAACAGCTGATAAAATAATGGAAGTATTTTCAACACATCCTAACATGGTAAAAAGGATTAAAAGACTGTCAGAATTAAGTTAAATTATTTTTTACTTTTTAAGTGGTGTTATATGGCTAACCTGTGGAAACCGGAAATATTTCAGGGGAGAGGTAAAAAAAGGAATTATTTTGAAGGGTGGTATTTCAAATCAATAGATAAAGAAGAGAAAACAGCATATTCTATAATACCTGGAATTTCTCTTTCAAGGGATCCTAAAAAATCTCATGCTTTTATAATGCTTTTGGATGCAAAAAACCATAAAATGTACTATTTTGATTATGATATAAGTGATTTCTGGGCAGATAAATCTAATTTTGAAATTAAAATCCATAAAAATGTATTCAGCCTTAAAAATATTCATTTAGATATTGACAATGGAAAAAATAAAATCCGGGCAGACCTTAAATTTAGTAATATAATCTCATGGCCTGTTAAATTATTATCTCCAGGAGTTATGGGTTGGTATGCATTTGTGCCGAAAATGGAATGTTATCATGGAGTTTTAAGCTTTGATCACCGTATTACTGGCTTTTTGGATATAAATGGGGATAAAATATCTTTAAATGGAGGTAAAGGGTACATTGAAAAAGATTGGGGAAAATCTATGCCTTCTTCATGGATATGGATGCAAACTAATCATTTCAAAAAGGATGGAGTATCTTTATTTGGTTCTATAGCTAAAATTCCATGGCTTAAAAAATATTTTACAGGATATATATTTGGATTATTGTATGATGATAAGATTCATAGATTTACAAAGTATAATGGGACTAAAATTCGCAAATTAATAGTTAATGATAATATAATTAAAGTTAAATTGGAAAATAAAGAAGAAATATTGGAAATAAGCGCAAAAAGAACGGAAGGAGTTGATCTTCCCGCACCATCCCTTGGGGAGATGACTGCCAGGGTAAACGAGTCTTTAAACTCTAAGATTCATGTTAAATTTTATAAAAAGGATGGAGATACTATATTCTCTGGAACTGGTAGAAATGCAGGTTTGGAATTTGTAGGAAACATAAATGAATTATTGGATGGATTTAAAAAATGATCCTAATTAATAATTTCCTGTACTCTTCCGACCTGGCCGTCCTGCAGCCTCACTTTTATTCCATGTGGATGAAATGAGGAATTTGTGAGTATATCTTTAACTACACCCTTAGTCCTTTTTCCTGAGCGTTGATCTTTTTTTAAAACTATATAAACATCGATTCCTGGAGATATGTCCTTTCTATTTTGTCCATTCATTTAATTAACCTCATAAAGCCAACCTTAAGTTAAAATTAAAAACAGCAGCAGATAAAAAAATATAAATATATGGATTAAATCCATTTAATATTCTTTTACGACTCCGATCACATTATTTTTTGGAAGCCATCCTCTATACGGAGTTTTGGTGATGGTTTCAACTGCTCCATTCGNNAGTAGTGGTTTCTATATTTTTATTGTCACTTATTAAGTAGACCTGGTTTCCACTAATTTGGCCCACTCTTTTTACTATTAAACCGTAATCTGGATGGGTGGCCACTACAATATCATTAACTTTAAAATCTTTTGTTTTAAGTACAACTATGCTCTGTCCATCCTGTAATGTTGGAACCATTGAAGTTCCACTCACTTGTGCGGGCATTGGGAGCTGATCAGTTCCAAACTGGGAATTTATAGTAACGTTAACTGTATAATTATATTGTTTAGCTATGGATTGCATGTCACTTTTCACGCTTTCAACAGTACTGTTGGAGCTTTCTATGTCAGTTAAAGCCTGTTGCTCCATCTCAGACATCATCTGTGATGGGGGATTACTTAAAAATGTGGTTGATTTAACGGTTACATTTGTACCATTTGTATCAATAGTTATTCCAATATCATTTGAAGGAGAAATACAGGCGGAAGTGGCCATAACTCCTAATATAATTATCCCTATAACAAACCATGACCTTAATTTCAATCTATCACCGTCAATTTCCTTAAAATATCTTTTGTAGTATTAATATCAAGTTGTCCGGGTGCTGATTCTTTACCAATTGATGCAAAGGTAATTGGAGACCCAAAGATAGGTGCCACTATTCGTGTATATTTGCCAAGAGCACCCATAGCAATTCCTATGGTATTTGAAACTTCTGAGAGCACGTTAAGAACAGTTAGTGTATCTTTATATTCATTGGGCATCACGGCAAATTTTGCTATATTTCCAATTTCTTTTTCTGCATTAACTACATCCAAAAGCTCTTCAAATGAAGGGGTTTTCTGGAAGTCATGATAAGATATTATGGTGTATTTTGCCGCTTTTACGATTTCATCTCGCATTTCTTCTTCTGTTTGTAGTTCTACATCGACTATATCTGCATATTCAGCAGTTNNTATATCTGCATATTCAGCGGCTTTTATTAAGATGGATGTTCTTTCCTCTTCAGTTCCTTTAAAAAATCCACCTTCACTTTGTACTCTGTTTGTAGCAATAGTTGGGTAGTTTATATCTTTGATAAGCTGTTGAACTTCGTCAGGATCTGGGTCCTCAAGTACATCTATTCTGAGTTCCAGTATATCTGCACCTAAATCAATAGCTTTTTCTGCAGATTGCAGGGCAAATTCCGGATTTTTTTCAGTTATGGGGACACAAATCATTGTTTTTTGAAACATGGCTACTACCTGACTGTTTTAATATATTCATATGAATTTATAGATATCATATTAATCTTACTCTACTTTAAGTAGTTTTCCTCTATTTTTCATATTTTTGTTTAAAATAGGTTACTAATTTAAGCAAAATTAGTTCAATTTTTATATTTTGTCTAACTATATACAAATTTTACTTATCTTGAAAAGATGAAATTGGAATAATAATGTTCTATTTTATTTTTTAGGTTTTTATGAACCCTAGTTTTTAGTAATATGATTCAAATCAGATAAATCACATTTTTCAAGAAGACTCCACTTAGATTTACCTGCACAAGTACGGTAAATTTTTGTAATAATTATAGATATGGGCGTTTATTTAATACTATAAGAGAAGGGTAGCCCATAAAAGTATAAAAAGCAGTTCATTGAAATATAGCTTATATACAAAATTACATTAAATTTAATTAAGGGTGATTACTTGAAACTAACTGCTATTGGTGCAGATATCTCAATAAATGATGTCTCCTGCAGCTGTTCCCTTATCCAGAATATTGAAAATGATATTTCACAGTTACTGGATGTTGGAGCTTATAAAGCCGCTTTAACTAATATTACTGGAGACGATGTGGTTATAAGTGCATTTGTTGAGGATGATAAATTAGAATCTGTTAATTCTAAAATAATAGACATACTGCGTAAAAATGCAGAAAGCCTTGGGGATGTAGGAGGAATATCAAAAACCCCTGAAGGGGCAGGGGAAGGCATTTCTTATGCTGAAGCAAAAATAAGAGAAGATAGATACCCTGATGCTGTAATTGTTGCATTTGATACATACGGTGGTGAAGAAATCGTAGGTAAGGTTGCAGATTCTGTTATGAAAGCGGCAAAAGGTATGGATGATGTAACAGATATTGGCGGCGGCGGTGTTAAAGGAACACTGAAAATANNGTACACTTCAGATCAAACAGATGACCCTGTAGTTGTTGCAACAATAGAAAATATAGAGAGCGTTGGAATTGTAGCAGGTGCTATGGTAGGTGCAGCCGTCGGTAACCATCATGTTAATCTTGTTAGAAGAGGAACACCTTCTTATGTGATACCAAGGGGTATTATAATGTCAGTCACTGCTTTTATGAATGGAAATGTTATGGATTTAGCAGTACCCCTTTTTGAAAGAATGAGAATCTCGGGAGAGTGAACTTATGATAATTCTTGATGAAAATACTCGCTGTATTGTACAGGGGGCTACAGGAAAGCAGGGGTCTTTCCACACTGAGCAGATGCTTGCTTACAATACAAATATTGTAGCAGGTACATCTCCTGGAAAAGGAGGCCAAAAATTAGGGTCAGTAAATATTTATAATTCAATAGAAGAGGCTAAAGAAGAAAATCCAGATATAAACGCGTCAATTATTTTTATCCCGGCATCATTTGCCAAGGACGCAGCATTTGAAGCTATTTCACAGCTTGATATTGTAATTATAATTACTGAGCATATTCCAGTGCATGACACTATGGAAATCGTAGAATATGCAAAAAGAAATGATACTCTTGTAATAGGTCCAAATACTCCCGGAGTCATAACTCCTGGTGTTGGAAAGCTTGGAATAATGCCTACACATATTTTTAATAAAGGAAATATTGGAATAGTTTCAAGGAGCGGTACATTAACCTACGAAGTCGCAAATCAGATAACTAACGCAGGAATGGGCCAAAGTACCTGTTTAGGTATTGGGGGAGACCCTGTTGTTGGTATGGACTTTGCAGATGTGCTTCAAAAGTTCGAAGAAGACGATGGTACCGATGCAATGGTGATGATTGGTGAAATTGGGGGAAACGCTGAAGAAAATGCAGCGAAGTTTATAAGTAAAAACATTTCAAAACCAGTCGTGGCTTACATTGCAGGAGTTACTGCACCTCCAGGTAAAAGAATGGGACATGCTGGTGCAATTATTGAGGGAGAAAGCGGAACTGCAAAAAGTAAAATAGCTGCTCTTGAAGAAGCAGGTGTAACTGTGGCTTCAGCGCCTTCTGAAATTGTAAAAATTATAAAAAATTCATTATAACCATTATTGGATTATACTCTTAATTAAAATTTATTTTATATAAAATACAAATGTCTTTATTTAATAAATAAAAACATGATTTTTAATTTTTAAACAAAACATATCGGTGATAGTTATGGTAGATGAAAGAGAAATAATAGATAAACTTAAGAAGGGGGAAATGAAACTTCGTGAAATTGAAAAATACGCTGATAACATTGATCAAGCAGTAGAAATCAGGCGGAAGTTCATAGAAGAAGTAAGTAATTCCAAAATTGAACATTTATCAAATTATTCAATCGATATGGAAAGTGCATCCAAAAAGAACATTGAACAGCCAATAGGTGCAGTCCAGATACCTGTCGGAGTTGCAGGCCCTCTTAAAATCAATGGAGATTATGCCCGGGGAGAATTTTATGTACCCCTTGCAACATCTGAAGGAGCTCTTATAGCATCTATAAACAGGGGATGTTCTGTCATAACTGGAGCAGGCGGGGTCACAACCAAAATAATAGGAGATAAAATGACAAGGGCGCCAGTTATAAAAGCTAAATCTGTAACTGATGCGCTTGAAATTAAAGCATGGATTGAAAACAACTTCAAAGAGCTTAAAAAAGCAGCAGAAGTAACCACAAGACATGGAATGCTTATAAAAATCGACCCAATACTT
>DADN01000289.1:724-3194 GCA_002509665.1 Methanobacterium sp. UBA8 | reverse complement strand
AATGTATGTGTGGATAAAAAACCATCTGCTATAAACCTTGTAGAGGGAAGAGGTAAAAGTCTTGTTGCAGAAATCATCGTTCCAAAGGAAATAGTTGAGAAAAAGCTTAAATCAACATCTGAAGCTATTGTTGAAGTTAACACTTCTAAGAACCTGATTGGATCTGCAATTTCTGGAAGCATGGGTTTTAATGCCCAGTATGCAAACATGATTGGGGCTATATTTTTAGCAACCGGTCAAGATGAGGCCCATATAGTTGAAGGAAGCCTTGGAATAACAACTGCATCAGAAGAAGAAAATGGGGACCTTTATTTCTCAGTCACACTTCCTGATGTCCCAATTGCAACCATTGGTGGGGGTACAAGTATTGGTACAGCCCGTGAGTGCCTTGAAATCATGGGTGTCTATGGAAATGAAAAGGTTCATAAATTCGCTGAAATCATTGCAGGGACTGTGCTTGCTGGTGAACTTTCGCTGCTGGCGGCATTGGCTGCAGGGCACTTGGCTAGGGCCCATAAAGAGTTAGGAAGAGGTTAATTCTAAATTATGAATTATTTATTTAATTTCTTCTTTTTTATTAATTTTTAGAATTATGCTTTGATTTAGATAGTTACAAAAATGCACTTAAGAAAAAAATAAATATGATCAAATTACTAATACTTTCAAAATAACTTTTTGTGTTGAACTCATATGACTTCAAATATATTTCTCGACCATATTTTACAATCTATCGAGCTCATCGAAGATTATACAAAGGATATAACTAGAGAAGACTTTCTAAATACTACTTTTATTCAAGAATCCGTAATTAGGCGGATTAAAATCATTGGCGAGTCAGTTAAAAACATGCCTTCTGATTTTAAAGATAAATACCCAGAGATTCCATGGGAAACTATTGCAAACGTCAAGAATACCATTGAAAATGAAGATTGTGATCTAGAATTAGTTTGGGAAACTGTAAAAGATGAGATTCCTGTCTTGAAAACAGAAATTTTAAAAATAAATGAAGTTAAAATAACGTATTAGTATATAATTATAAACATCTGATTTTATGAAAACACATTCTAAACAGATCGTATATTGGAGAAAAATAAGAAATGAACATACGAGAATTAATTGAAGAATATTTTAAAATGAGCCGATATGTCGCTTTAGGTACTTTAGACGGAATTCTTGCAGTTATGGGTGTAACACTGGCTGCAAGTGGTGTAGCAAGTGCCGGAGGGCTCGAAATTTCTAATTTTGCTATAGGCCTTACTGGATTAAGTGGGGGTATAGCTCTTGCAATGTCAAATGCATTTGGTTCTTTTATAGGTGAAAGGGCAGAAGAAGCACGGACACTGCGTGAACTTGAAGAAAAGATGATGTTGAACGAGGGAGACCTTGACGANNATTTACATGAGTATGTTCACCCATGGATTTTCCAGTTTCATAGGGTCTTTCGTCCCTGTTATGCCATTTTTGCTAATTGCAGATAAGATGACAGCTACTATAACTACAGTGGTTCTTTGTTTTGTAGCATTAATAATACTGGGATTATATCTTGGTAAAGTATCAAGGGACAGCCTTTTAAGGGTCAGTTTTGAAATTGTGTTAATTGGAGTACTTATAAGTGTAGTTTCTTTCATTATTGGTGGAAGCCACTAAATTAAAATCCCTTTTTTAAAATTAAAAATTAGTTAAATATGGAATTTGGTCTTTAATTATTTAAAAGCCCAGATCAATTCCATAAACTTTTTCTACATTTTCCACATGGATTTTATGGGCATCTTCTTCAGTTAAAGTCCCATTTCTTAAGAGCTCTTTTGTCCGTCGTGGAACTGTTTTTGGACCTAAAACTGCACCTGGTCTCGAGAGCATATCCATATAATCTGTTTCCATTAAAAAATTAGTTCCTTTTTTAAGACCTTCAGTTACAACAGTCCTTGTTGCAATGAGTGAAGGTGTCAAACCGTGATTTTCATCAACACTAACCATTGGCCCTGAAAAATGCTTCATAACTTTATGCCTGTCTAAACCTGCTTTATCAGCCATTCTGGCAAATTCCAGAAAATGTTCTTCAGTTGCATCTTCTGTGTGGAGCTGTACAGCACAATCTGCATCAGCCGCAAGTTCCATAGCATATGACATAATCCGGTTATGGGCTTCAAGTTCTTCAGGTGAGACTTCATAATGTGGTCTTCCGACCTCACCAATTCCGATAGCTTTTCCTTCAAGTACAAGCTTTTGTGCGTCTTCTAGTGTGCCCATCATCATTTTTTCTGCAATTTCAAGTTCCATACCATTTTCTACACGTTTTGAGAGTTCTGCAGGGTGGGCACCGACCACTGCAAATGCCTTCACATCAGTATCCATATTTATTTTATCTACACATTTGATAACCAGTTCCATTGCTTCCTCAAAGCTGCATAATTTTCCGACAGTCCATGTTGGTTTGTTGGGGATGATCATTACATTTCCGCCAGCCCTC
>DADN01000289.1:0-714 GCA_002509665.1 Methanobacterium sp. UBA8 | reverse complement strand
GTGTTTTCCATGATTATTACCTCTAATGTCTGTTAATCATATTTAAATTAACTTTAAATTATTGGGGCTAATATTGCTATAAATTTGGGTTATAGCAATGTTTATTGCTGCCAATTTGTTAATTATCCTGTAAATCGACTTTAAATTATTTAAATAAAAGTGCGGGGTTATTAAATTATTCAAATTGACTTTTTAAAGCATTTTCAAAAATTTCTACAGGTGGAGTTACTCCCGTCCATATTCTGAAAGCTTCTATGCCCTGATAAATAAGCATTTTAAGCCCAGATACTACTTTGGCATTACATTTTTCAGCTTCTTTAATTAATCCGGTTTGTAATGGGTTATAAACGCAGTCTTTAACAACTAGATTTTCATGCATCAATTCAGCTTTAACAATAGGCTCCTGATCTACATTTGGATACATTCCAATTGGAGTTGTGTTTATCAAGATGTCAGCATTCGAAAGTTCGTTTTCGAGTTTTTTGCCAAGATCTATACTTTTGACATCTGCATTCAGCTTTTCAACCAGATCTTTTTGGAGCTGCTCTGCATTTGCTACTGTTCTATTTGCAATTACAATGGAGTCTGCCCCTTCCATAAGTATCTGGAATGAAATTGCACGAGCCGCGCCACCAGCCCCCAATATAATAACTTTTTTATTTTTTACGCTGCTTACTTCTTCAATGGCTTTTACAGCACCTATACCATCTGTAT
>DADN01000020.1 GCA_002509665.1 Methanobacterium sp. UBA8 | reverse complement strand
CAGCACTGGACAGACTGCCTGCTACGAGGGTTGCTCATGTAGGGTTAAGGGTTAGCCACCGATGATCATGTCGTGTTAGTCAGCAGGCAATATTTCTTTTTATGATTATGAGTCTTCAAATCAAAATCGAGGTGCAATTATGAGAATAATGGTGATAACAGGTAGTCCTAATACTGAAGGCTTAACTGAAAGCTGTGCTACCGCAGCAAAAAAAGGAATTGAAAAAGGAAACGGCGAAGCAATAATGGTTCGTTTGAATGATTTAAATATTCTTAAGTGCGAAGCATGTGATCAAGGTTGGGGAATCTGTCTAGGAGGAACTTGTAAACTGGAAGATGATTTCGAGAAAGTGCATGAGGCAATGGACGAAGCTGACGGTTATGTTGTTGTTACCCCAGTATACTTTGGAGACATGAGTGAATCAGTCAAGACGTTCTTCGACAGATTAAGAAGGTGCGAAGCCAATAAATCCATCCGTGAAAAAGGGAACAAAATCCAGAATAAACCGTTTATATGCGTGGCAGCCGCAGGGGGTAGCGGAAATGGTACTCTCTCCTGTTTAGCCAATATGGAAAGATTGTTCTTACACTTGAACAAAATGGACTATACAAACATGCCAAGGTTCGATTACATTGGCGTTACACAGACCAATAAAAGTTACATGCTCGATTCAATAGAAGCAAGTGCTTTTAACATGGTTAAAGGTGAATAATTTACCTTCATCAGATTATAAATAGGTTTTTTTTAATGCATTAAAAAGTTATTAATTGCTTTTGCAACGTCTTCAGGTGCAAAGTGTCCGCTATTTGGGATTAATTTTCCTTCAATATAGTTAATTCCACTTTTTTTAAATCCTATGAGATATTGCGCAATATTTCCGTATTCTTTTTCTCCTCTTAAGTACAGGACAGGAATATCAACAGGTATGTATTCAGAATTTTTCTTTTCATCTTGATTAAAAGCCCTATACCAATCAAAACTTGTTTTAAGTGAGGAAGGGGAATTATGTGCAGCTACATAATTATCTTTCATTTTATCATCAATTGCAGTCTTATTAGCGGCAATGCTGTCAAAAAAGTAATCAAAAAGCACGCGCTGTTTTCCGGTTAATACTCTTTCGGGTAATTCAGGAATTGCGAAGAATGCAAAATGCCAGATATAAGGATTTCTTTTAATATCTTCCCAAGGTTCAACTCCGGGAATAGCAGTATTCATAATTACTGCTTTTGATACACTTTCCGGAAAATTTCTTATAAAAGAATAGGTGACCATTCCACCTAGGTCATGACCAACTAAAATCACGTTACATAAATTCAGTTCTTGAATCAGATTATTGATGAAATTTGCTATTTCAAGTTTGTCACTGGATTCAATAGGATCAGATTTCCCTATCCCAGGCATATCCATAGATAATAAATGATATTCATCCTTCAATAGATTCATAACATTTGCAAAAGCCATCCAATTTTCAGGGTAACCATAAGAAACAAAATAGTTTGCTGGTTCTTATCCCCGGTCTCAACAATATGTGTTGAAATACCTTTAACATTGATTTGTCTATGATTGAATGACTTTAAATCTAGATACATGAATTATTTAAATATTAAAGTTTTTAACATTTCCTCTGAAAGTCCCAATATCAATAAATTTCTTTAAATATCATTTAGTGTACATAAAACTTACCAGATTGTATAGATGTCCGGGCAATTATTTTTCAATAATTTTGTTAATTTTCCATTGTTCCAATTCAGATGTGCCACTTGGAATTTCATCTAATCTTACGTGCCCAAGCACAGAAAATTATTTCACTTATATATGTGGCGTTCGAATTCTCTCGTTCTTCTGTGAGACGATTTTCGAGAGTGCTTATATCAATTTCATCTTCTGTTGCAACTCCTGTCTTAATTATACGTGGTAACATGAGTTTAACAATCAGAGCTCTAGGTAAAGGGGTATCAGGAGCCTGTACTACAGCTTCAGCACGAAGTTTTTCGACAGTAAGTCCTTTTTGTGTAAGTAAACTCCAAAGGTCAAATCCTATATGAATGTTGCCTCCTTCGCGTTCCACTGTGTCCCATACCCATTTATCTACTTGTTTGTGAAGAGGCATGGGTACAATACTTTTTGAAGACAGTGTGGAATCACTTTCTTGAAAAATCATTATCCCTCCAATCTTCAACATTCCAGAAAGCTCAGAGATTAACCTCCTTGGATCTGGCAAATACATTAGTACTCGTCTACCTACGATAGCATCATATTGTACATTGTCAATTGAAAGTGCATTCAAGTTAGATTTTATGAAATCTACATTTGTCAAATTATTTTCATTGGAGCGTTCACGAGCAACTTTCAATGCATTTTCATCTAAATCTAATCCCAAAACTGTTCCTTCTGGCCCAACCATATCTGCAAGTAGAAATGATACATCACCCCGTCCACAACCAATATCAAGAACATGCATTCCTCTCTTTATTCCTGCGTCTACAAGAAGCTTGAATGTAATTTCTTCTGCAATATCCGTTGTTTTACCTCCTAAAAATAAGAACTATAATAAGTTTAATCTCCAAGTTAATAAAGATCTTTCTTCGATGAATTAATGCCCCTCTTAAGAGAGGGTGAGTCAACTGCTCTGGGGTTGCTCGGGAGGAAAGGATAAAAATAATATTTAGCGTCGATCCACTAAACTTTTGTGCGGATACCTTTGAATTGTCCATTAATCCATAAGAGTTCTACCCAAAAACCAATAACGCCAAAACAGTATGAATACTTGCCAAAATAAACGAAACCACCACCATAGTAGGATGCCATCTAAATCGTATGTTTAACCATCTCTTATGAATACTGAGACCCAGCATGGCAGTTATAAAAAATGAAAATAAGGTTAACAGCCCTAAAATGCCAACGGTAGGACTGCCGGCTGTTGATCCAATTATAGTCATGGTTATGGCTAGGATAAATGAGACCACCACCATGGTGGGGTGCCATTTGAATCTTAATAATCCTCGGTAGTAACTGAGACCGAATGCTGCAGTTATAAGAAATGATATTAAAGTTATAGCACCCAGATACAGTATAAATGGTTTACCAAGTATGGGATAAAAGGCTATGCTAACCATAGATATTCTCCTCAGGTAATCTAACTTTTAAAACTAATCCAATATAAATTTATTCAAAAAAAAAAGAACCATCTTCCACCTAACTTTATATGAATTTTAAATCACGCGTTTCATAGCCTGTACTTATTGTATTATGCGGGGAACGTCTTTAACTAGTTTTCCATTGGTAACATTGTACTGGGAATGTGCACTGGGCAGAAATATTATATTTAAGTTTAATTTATGATTATTTAACAAAACGGAATTTAAGATGTGTTCTGCCCGCTGGAAGTGCTACCACATTTATTCGTTCAACTTCAATGGAATTATTGCTAATATCTTCAAATGGTCGATGTCCCTCTTAAAGAAATATGGGTATAATATCGATTTCGAGTTCATCGGCTAATCCTGCTTTACATTGGTCTGTTGGTGCTTGCACTGCCAATAATGGTTACATCTTTCTCGCCTGCAGCTGTTTTTGCTTGCCTGACGGCGCTTTCAATACCGTCAGTAACGAAAGTAAAGCTTAACTTATCGTTTTCTTTTGGATGCTTTTCTAAAATACATAACCTTAGAGTTATAATACATCAATCTCATTCTTCATTCCAGTATCTTTCTCTACCAAGAAATATATCAACACCTTTTTCTTTAAGTATCTCTAAATTTTTTAAAACAGCATCTCCATGAGTTTTTTGTAAAAAATCTAGTTTATTACATATACTGAATTCTTCACATTCCCAGCAACCTGTAATTTGTTTTTGACCACAGCATTCACTAATTTCGCATGCGTATTGGCCTTGTCACTCTCCACAACCAACACAGGTAACTTTTTTTAAAGCATTTAAAATTTCTGCAAAGTTATCATACTGTTCGAACACTTTAGAAAAGGGCAGTTGAGCAAAAACATCTGCACTCTTTTTAAAATCAGCATCTTCAAGTTCTCTGTCTAGTTCTCCTGCAAGTGAAGCTATTTTTCCTTCATAAAAGAAACAATCATCGCAATAAAGCCCGCAAAAACTTATCAATTCTTTCTTTGCATTCATCTAATCACATTCCTTTATTTTGCGATATTGCAATTTGTAAAAAAGAATTAATAATTTTTGTGAAAATCAGAGTTAATAAACAGAATCCACCCAGTTACAACATTATACGATTTTTTTATGGAATGAATGCAAATTAAGCTTTAAAAAATCGGTTAATCTTTAAAAAAATATAATTATTCAAGATTACAAAAAAATAATGANNAAATGCAAAAAACCTTTGTACTTTTAGTTACAGTCATAGTAATTATTGTGTTGGGGGCTTTTTTCATCCAACAGCAGAATTTAGATCAGCAAAAAGCCAAAACAGTTTCCCTGGTTGACCAGGCTGTTCAACTTATTGGTGCAAAAGGAGAAGCATCATTCCCCGAGCTTCGAAGTTCAGCATGGGTTTACAATGATACATATGTGTTTGTGTGGAGATTAGACGGTATCAGATTGGTTTATCCTCCTGATCCCTCAGGTGAGGGGAAAAATATGAGTGCTTTGGTTGATTCAAATGGAAAACCTATAGGCCAATTGTTTATTCAAGCCGCTCAAAATGGAAGTGGATGGGTAGATTATATGTGGACCAAACCAGGACAGACCATATCTTCACAGAAGATAACTTATATCAAAAGGGCCCAATATGGAAATGAAACTTATCTGGTAGGTTCTGGATTTTACATTTAATCAGAATCTTTCCAACATTTTACCATATATTTCCCTAAGCTTACCATCGGACCGTTCATATACCATTCTTAAGATAAGTTCAGGAGTACTGCGGGCGAAGTAATTCATTCTAGGAGTACGGTCCACCACTAAGTTGTAATCATCATCCAGGCCTTTAGCTTCAATTCCATCCACTCTGACGTCGGTGTTTTTAAGTATTTCACGTGCCATGTGGGTTACAATAATAGCAAAGGATTTTGAATCCTGGATGAAGTTTATAAAACTGGAAATTATT
>DADN01000296.1:186-3009 GCA_002509665.1 Methanobacterium sp. UBA8 | reverse complement strand
ATTATTATTTAAATCTATCGGTTATTCCTCATTGAGTCTATAAACTTGATTGAAGGAGATCGAAAACTATTTATAGTGAAATTAACTATCGTTATATTAGTGATTATAACGATCGTTATGAAATCGTGTAAAATCACTACAACTCTGATGTTCTTAAAATCATCAGAAACCCGAACCAACTGGAATTACACTGCTGAGTAATGTTTCATAGGAAACTAAATTAGCAAGTGAAATTCTTGATTGGAACATGATAAAAAAATACAAGGAGGTGTATATCGATGGCTAAAAGTTTCATACTGGTGGATGCAGAAATCAGCAAGATTAAAGATGTTTCCAGTGAACTGGACAAAACCGGTCTTGAAGTGTATCCCCTATTCGGTGAACATGATTTCATAGTTATCACCGAGTTCGGAGATTCAAAGACCACTGCAGATAATCTGCTGGAAAAAATCCATCCCATTGATGGAGTTGTGAAAACCAAAACCCTAGTCGGTTCAAATCTTTCATAAAACGAATATAAATGTTGTAAATCTCGAAATAAGTGTTTAAAAATGTGACGTGGGGTGTTTATCGAAAAATGTGATATTTGACGCATCATAAGTATGTGATAATCATGAATGATTATGAGGTAATCCTGATTGATTATAAGTATAAATTTATTAAAAAAATGAAGCTGAATGCTTAACAAAGATTATAATTATGATATCCCTTTGGGGGTGCTAAAAAATGTGTAGTTGTAGATTAAAATGAAAACGTCCTGCCAAACTTTGTATATGAAAAAATATTTCCAGTTGGGGTTAATGCAACCTTATAATTTCCACATCCATTATAAGAACCCCAATCTGGAAATAGGATAATGGAGAAATCTTTCGGGATATAGGGTCCAACTTGAAGGCTAATCTCCATTATTCTACCTCCTTTAAAAAACCTATTTTATTGATAACTTTTAATAAACTTTTATTATATAATTCGAGAATATATTTTCTGCCCTACAAAATTTAAAAGACCTTTTCGCTTACAGAAATCTATAAAATTCATTTTTCCGCATTCTCCATAAAAACAATAAACTACTAACATACATATTAATAATTGAAGTGTATGTTATGAGAAGTATGATTGTTGAGGAAATAACCTAGAGTCGATGATATTTACACTTTAAATTATTTGTTTTTGGTGGAATGGTATCATTAAAAATCCTGAAGATAAAAAACTAAGAGAAAAAGCCGAGAAATTATTAAGCCACAAAAATAAAGGGAGTGATATTCCCCAAGATGTTACTGAACTAATCCATGAACTTAAAGTGTATCAGATTGAACTGGAAATGCAAAATGAAGAGTTAAGAAAATCCCAAACGGAACTTCAAACATCACAAGAAAAATATTATGAGCTTTATAATTTCGCACCAACAGGTTATTTCACTTTAGATGAAAATGAGCTGATAAAGGATGTTAATTTTGCAGGAACTGCTTTACTGGGCGTGGAAAAAAGCAATATAATCAGCACTGCTTTCATCCGTTTCATAGCCCCTGATTCTCGTAAAAACTTTTTCGAACATATCAAACTTTTAAAGGATAATAAAACCAATCAAAAATTTGAATTGAAACTCCTGAAGAATAAAAAACCTTTCCCGGTAATTTTAGAAATTAATTACGGCCATTATAATAGTGGAGGCTTTAAATCACTTTTAATAACCGCTGTTGATATCACAGAAATGAAACTTGTTGAAGAAGATCTAAGGCATTCTAATGAATGGATTAGTTTTGCACAGCATTCTGCGAAAAGTGGCTTCTGGAACTGGGATATGATTACAGGGCAACTTAAGTGGTCTGAAGAGTTATACGGCTTATTTGGTCTTTCAGTAACAGAAGAAGCGTCATTTGACACTTGGTTAGAACTAATACATCCTGATGACCGTCAACCCGCTATGGATAATATAAACAGTGCTATCAAAGAACAAAAATTTCTTGAAAATGAATACCGTATAATTCCTCCAGATGGAAGAGAAATTTGGATTAGTTCATTGGGTTCTACATCCTATGATGTGGGGGGTAAACCTAAAAGAATGAGTGGAATCTGTTTAGACATCACTGAGCGCAAAAAAACTGAAGGAGCTTTAATGGAAATTCAGCGGGAAAAATCAGAAATATTGGACATATTAAACGAAGCCCAAGAAATTGCTAAGATAGGTAGTTGGGATTGGAATTTGGAAAATAATGAAGTTTGGTGGTCTGATGAAACCTACCATATTTTTGGAGCCACCAGTGATTATATCCCCAATTTCCAAGCCAATAGAGAACTAATTCACCCTGATGATTTAGAAGCTTACCAGGAAAAATTCGAACATTCCCTTAAAACAGGCCAAGCACTGGATTTAGATGTTCGTATTGTAACTAAAACAGGTGAAATTAAGCACTGTTACGCTCCGGGTAATGTTATTTACAATAAATCTGGCAAAGCAATTAGATTTATTGGCAATATTATGGATATCACCAAGCGTAAAAAAGCAGATTTGAAGGTCAAAAAATCCCTCACAGAAAAGGAAAATTTACTAAGGGAAATACATCACCGGGTCAAAAACAACATGCAGATTATCTCCAGTCTTCTGAACCTGCAGATCCAACACGTTGATGAAGAGCAAGCGGTGAATGTTTTGAAGGAGAGCCNNGCAGGGTGAAGAGCATGGCCATGGTCCACGAGAAACTCTACCAATCTCCCAACTTCACTAATATCAATTTCAAAGAGTACGTAGAGAGACTTGTTTTGGATATTTTCTATTCTTATGGGATCAAAACAGGCTCCATTGAATCAGTATTGGATATTGAA
>DADN01000296.1:0-175 GCA_002509665.1 Methanobacterium sp. UBA8 | reverse complement strand
ATATTAACATTGGCATTGAAACTGCCATCCCCCTAGGACTAATCATTAACGAATTAGTAACCAACAGCGTTAAATATGCCTTCCCTCAAGGTGAAGGAACTATAACTATCAATCTTGAATCCCTCCAGGACGAAATGGAACTCATTATTGCTGATGATGGAATAGGAATATCAAA
>DADN01000223.1 GCA_002509665.1 Methanobacterium sp. UBA8 | reverse complement strand
AATCTTTTCTCACGTTTTTAAGATCGCATGAACTTATAATCATCATTATAGATTTATACTATTTATAAATGCATTTAAATATTTTTTTAAAGTCTATATCGTTTTTGTTTTCATGCAAAGTATCATCATCCGATAAAAAAAACACACTTATAAGCCATATCAAAAAATTAAAAAAAAAGAAGGGGTTAAATTGTTTAATCATTAAACGTTCATTAAGAATAATTTTATATGGTTTTAATACTTCTGATTACTTGATCTAGTTCTTCAAAATCTTCAACAAATGTTGTTATGTGATCTGTTAGTCTTTTAAATTCCGCTTTGGATATTGTAGGATCTAATATTCCATATACACTTATAGAAGGTATGTTATAAAGAACAGTTGCATTTAATAGGGATGTGCTGTTAAATCCTATAACGAATTCCGGCCTTAAATCAATGAACAAATCTTCAATTGGTATATTGTTAGGTAATAATTCTATGGAATATTTCTCCAATATTTTGCTGTATTTTGAAATATCTTCCCGTGGATGCGGTTTTAGAAATATTTTTTGATTTCTTTTAATCAGGAAACCAATAAGATCGTCAATAAAATTAATTTCATCAATTTTAGAGATTCCCGCTAAGTAGTTAGTAGTAATCAATATCACCGCATTTTTAGAAAATTCATTTAGNNCGCTAAATCTTCGTTAACCTCCAATTTATCTAATTTATTGAAAAGAAATCTTTTAAGAATTTTAATATCTTTTGATAGAATATTAAGCTCGATATAATACACAGAAGTGAAATATAATCTTAAACGCCCTAATCCATGATATTTTGATTTTTGATCATCCAATTTTTTGCTCCACGCTTTTTTAGATGTGTAAGTTCCTATTCCTTCATCAACTAATATGATTAGGGGATTATGTAATTTAAAATATTTATTCCTCAAGAAGTACAAAATTAGATCTAACGAAGGAATCATTGGTGAAATCAAGTAAAATGGCTTTTTTCCTCTTTTTTGTTTCGATAACATAAAATAATAAAAAAAATTTATGGCAAGTTCTTTAGCTAGTCCCCAAAAGTTTTCTACTGTTTCTTTAACTATTNNGTACACATCTGCAAATTTTTGGCATATGAAATCATTCTCATCAATAACATAACCTGAAAGATGGTGGGGCATTATCAATATAATTCCTTTAGGCCTCCTTTTTTCAGATTTATAAAAATCATGCACGAAAACATCTATTCCAATAGCATGCCAATTTGAAATAGCTATAGCAATAAAATCCATTTCCTCATATTTTAATAACTTATTGATTTTTTCAGAGTTCATTTTTATCAATATCCTCGAACTAAAACAACAAATAAATGTTTTGAGTGTTCAAACAGTTATTATATGTTTTTTCTTGGTGTCCAGTTTACTTTTATAGTTTTATTTGATATGGAATTTTGTATGATGATTTGTTTTTTCTTTTAAGTTTACAAGGATGAGGTTGNNTTTATGTATTCCACTTTCACCCATCACCCTCCAATTTGCATAGTTATGAATAAAGCTTATAAGGGTATAAAAAATAATTGATTATGTTGCGTTATAGAATGGATTAGTAGGAGTTAATTCAAATGAACTTACAGGATGCATTTATTCAGGTTCAAACGGAATTTCCATTTCCAGAATATATGGATTTAAANNATATCCGAATGGTGCTAGGATATTATCTATTGGTTCTGGACCTTGTGATTTAGAATCAGTTTTAGCAGTTATGGGCTATGAAGTTACTGCTGTTGACGACTTGGAAGATCCATGGCATAAAATGGGGAAAAATAGAGAAAGAATAATTAATTTTGCAAATAATATGGGAATTAAATTTTTTAAAAAAAACCTTTCGTTAATTGAATTTGATGTCCACTTTGATATTGTACTATTAATTGATATTATTGAACATCTACATGAAAGTCCAATGGGTATTTTAAATACCTCATTGACATTATTAAAAGAGAAGGGACTGTTAATAATCAAAACTCCTAATATTGCAGCTTTGAAAAAAAGATTAGCATTATTTTTTGGTAAAAATGTACAAAGTGCTGATTTTTTTTATTGGAATATAGGTCCTTTCAGAGCTCATGTTATTGAATATACAAAATCTGACATTTATTCCGTATTATCCAAACAAGGAATTAATCCCATAAAAGTTAAAATTGTTAATCATGCCACAGATTCATTAATAGCAAATGAAAATAATTCACTTAAAAAATTGTTATATGGACTTTACAAAGTAATTGTGACTTTGATACCTAATAGTAGAGACACGATCATTATATATGGGTATAAACCAACTAATTGGCAACCCAAAAAACCATCTGTCTCAAATTTCAAAAAATATCATAAACACATTGCGAAATATAATTTAGATGGTTTACCCGAAGAAGATATTATCCATTATTTGTAATCAGAAGAGAAAAAATCAATTTAAGGGACTGCGGGGAAAATAAATTTAATCCAATGAAACTGGTGGTATGAATAGTTATATTTCAAGAAAATTTCAGTATTTATTATTTAAACTAATAATTTTAGATAATATCAGATTGATTATAATCAAAATATACCTGTTAGTTTATTCCTAATGGAATGGATATCAAGATCAACTCTTCAAAAAAGAGCAAAATTCACAAAATACAATATAAGTATGATAACAAATTATTTTATAGTTATAGACTATTAAACCGAAAGATAAATCTCATTAAAAGTTTTAGGGCGCTTATTATATTAATACAGATATTAAAATTGTA
>DADN01000283.1:6285-8277 GCA_002509665.1 Methanobacterium sp. UBA8 | reverse complement strand
AAACGTAGGTAGTGTATTACTTTCACTAAATGAATGTATATTTGCAGTTCCTTGTGGAGAGGTTGAAACTGTACCTAATGCTCCAAGGAATGCGTGCTCTAGACCATTTTCTGGCCATGCTGGCATCTGTAAGCTTCCTTTAGGTTCAGCTTTAGTACGCATCATTTTATATTCACTGCCACGTCTACCAGTATGTACCTTTAAGGGTTCATCTGTTATTCCTGGTTCAAAATCAAGTTTAGAGTAAGGCAAATATCTCACTGGAGCTACATAAGTCCCAGGAGTTGCTTCTTTAGCTATTCCTCCAGCGTAATAATTACCTGTTCGGTATACGTCTACCATTTTTTCACCTCTTTATTTAAAATTTAATTTTTCATCCCTTTTTCAAGGACTTACAAATTTTTCATCGTATTTAAAAAGTTTTGTAGTTTCACATGCCTTTTAGTTAAATAAAACGTGTAGAAACTCATTTTTTTCAATTTAAAACAATCTCCTATAACGGTTTTGTAATGTATGAATTAGTTAGGAGAGTAATTTCAGCACACCTGCTTACATTAGTACTGAGAGTAGTGGAATGCTGCTCTGGTACTTCCTTATCAAAATCAATATCTGATATTGTACAATCAAAAAAAGCTGTAGTTGAATTAATTTTAGAAGCAGTCTCAAATATCTCTTTTATTCTGCTTACTATTCGATAAATGCTTTCTTTTGAATCACTCAATGGAACTATTCCACTGTATACTCTTATCTGGAACTGCAGCTTTAAATGGGACATTCCTGCAAGCTTTTTCATTTCTGGTTCTTTCTTAAGCACAATTGAAATTCCAGGATATACCTCTTTAAGTCGTATATGATAATCAGAATCCTGTATACTTCCTGCACCAACATACTGGAGTACTGTGCTGTCAGTTTTGATTAAATTAATTACTGCACTTTCAACGGCAGTTATATCATCATAGTAGCTCATATTATCACTTAAACCAATTATTACTTGAAAATGGAGTTTTTACCATATTATAATGGCGTTAAAAATTCAACAATTTTTACAATTAACATAAACATTGAAGTTACAAAAGCCCCAAGGAGAATGTCAAATAGTCTTTCCCTGGATCTCCGCTTATTGTCTTTTTCTTCTTTTGCCTCTGCTTCTTCTTTTTCCAGTTCTTCTTTACGTGCAGCTTTAAGACCGTTGATTTCTTCTTTCATCTGGCCGTTTGTAAGAGTTTTTTCGGCTTTAAATATTTTAAAATCTTCAATTGCATCAAATATTTTGCTTATATTCTCAGAATCATATTCTCTTAATTTTACAAGGTTTTTAACTTCTGTTTTAACCTCTGATGTGTCTAAATTAAGAGTTTCGACCTGACTTTTTAAACTACCGATTTCCCTTTTAAATAATAATTTATTGATGCAGTGTTCTTTGCCCACGCACTGTCCCGCTGTTTCTTCTGTATATTCAATGTCACTCATTTAGTATCACCAAAAAATAAGATCTTAAGCTGTGTCTTCCTCAGAAATCTCCTCCCCTACAGGTGTAGAAGTTATCTTAGTTACAACCTTATCAAACAAGTGGGGCGCCATGTATACCGTCATAAACGCCACAAAAGGACTGGCAAATAATCCTGGACTTGCCTCCATAAGCCCATATGCACCTATTGCACCTACTATTATGGTCCCAATTATGTTCAACTGGAACTTTCCATCACTGAAAAACGGTTTTAAACTGTATCCATCCATTG
The DNA here is from genome assembly GCA_002509665.1 of Methanobacterium sp. UBA8. Classification (GTDB taxonomy): domain Archaea; phylum Methanobacteriota; class Methanobacteria; order Methanobacteriales; family Methanobacteriaceae; genus Methanobacterium_D. The sequence continues at coordinate 6,538 of DADN01000283.1, read as the reverse complement.
CTATTATTCTTACAAAAATTGCAAAAGATATAGCTGCTAATATTAAATAATCCATGATATACCCCCTAAATTATGTATTCTGTAGTTATGAAGCTGTAATTTCTTTAACCTAAAATGGCTGTTATCGAAGTTAAAAACATAAAATTAACATAAAGATGATTGCTCATCCAAAAAACATGCCCACATAATCTTAAAACTATGAGGCAAGGAGGGAAAGGGTGAGAAGAAAAATAGCTGTGTTTTCACCCTTCTA
>DADN01000283.1:0-6280 GCA_002509665.1 Methanobacterium sp. UBA8 | reverse complement strand
ACTTCTTTACAAAAAGGACTATTCTTAATTAATACATGCCTACCATCTTTTTTCATGAAATAGATGCAGATCCCTGTAATTATTGCATTATGATTGATTCGACTGTGTATCTGGCTCAAGGAATAATTATCAATGACTTCTTTAGCCCTTTGCTTCTGGTAAGACGTCATCATGTAATTACTGCTGACGATATCAACAAAAAGAGCATACTGACTTTTACGCCACATTTTCTTTTTATTATCAATCCAGCATAACCTATCCTGTTCATTAAGATAAGGCTGCTGTTCTGTAATTGATTCATAATAGTAACCACTGTTAATTAATTTTTTAATATGTTGGCCAAATTTTGAAAGTTTAACAGCATGTTTAACCGTTTTTTCAGTGTTTTCATCTGTTATAATTCCGCGTTGAATTAAAAGTTCCCTATCATCAGTTAAATGAGCATTATTTTCCACACGCCCGCAGCATTCGCAAACCGTTTCACCCCTGTGTGTATCCAATGCAAATATAGGGTAGTGACATTCTTCACATTCATCATACTTGATTTTCTCAACAGGCCATTCAATACCGTTATATTGTACTTTTATATCTAATATTTTCGAATTTTTTCTTTTCATATCATGTTTTGCTGTGAAAATGCGAAAATCACTGAAATATTTTTCATAAAAGTCTTCAGGTTTTTTTATCGGTTGCTCACTTACAAATATGTATTTACAAGATATTTTTTCATTTCCTGACACAAAATGTCCTCCATATTGCAGAAAAACCGATAGGAGAAATCTATATGCCAAATATACGATTATATACTAAACTAGCTGGAAATAAAAATCCATACATGTAATACCAACAGCTTGGTATGTATATATCGCAGAATATATGCTGGNNGCTGGGTTTCGATTTCAAATGGGTTGCCGCCTAAATCGAGTTTTTCCGTCCGTTTATTTGGTTAAATAAGTAATTATGGTAATATTGATTGTTCATAAATATATATAAATACGAGAAATACGAAAATAGTCTACTGGGACAGAGAAAATATTGGGTTGCCGCCTATATTGATTTGTTCCAGGGAGCACAGTAGTGCTCCCCCACCATCCGGTGGCCAATCTTTAGAATATGTTGTAAAAAAATAGCTATTTTTTAATATTCTCTTAAGCCGTAATGTCTTTTTAAAACTTATTTATCTAAAAAAAACATAACATTAAAATTCTAATCTTCAAGAGCAATCTCAATCTTTTTAATAATCTCAGCATGTAGAGTTCTACAATCAACAGTATATATTTGGCCGTTAATATGAATCGTTTTCCTGCTTTTAAATTCTTCTAAACACTTTTTTAATAATTCTACCTGTTTTTTGCTTTTATGTTTATAGTACTGCGATTCCTTTAATTCAAGTTGATAAAGTGATTCCATTTAAATTCCTCTAAATTTCTATAAATATTAATTTCAACACCCATTTGCTTGATTTCCATTTAAAAAGTATCTCTATTTTACAATATAGCTGAAAAATGTTAGTTTAATTCCGGATTACATGATGACACTGAGGACCGTCTAATTTGATGATGTGATGACACTGAGGATGTCCTATAAAAACAGATTACATTCCTATAGAGAGATCCATTAAACTGAAAATGTCATCACACAAATCAATTCTTAAAGATTTTAAACTTTAAAAAAAGAATGAAAAATACTTGGTTTGATGAAATAGTAAAATGTCATCACGACATCACCGTGCCCGTATCATCACAGGATTCTTCAATTTCAAAGTTAGGGAATACAAACTGTGTGAATTTACTTCTGTTTATCTGTATACTCCACCCGTTAAACCCTGCACTCCTGACACTTGTTTTCTTATGGTCCCATCCCAAAAGTTCTGCAATACTCTGTAATGTCTCGTTAATGCAAGTATCCTTTTTTAAAGCTTCAATGAATCCCGAAGTTAATATAATTTTGTCATTCCGGTTTAAAAGCATCCATGGGATTTTTCTTTCATTTAAAACTACCCATACTCGGCTTTCAAAGTCATCTGCTGTTTTTNNATCTGCTGTCTTTACTTCGATACTGTTATCATATCTTCTTCTTACAGGCCTGCCGTCTTCATCAAATATTTCAACACGCCCATATTCATTATTAATTTCCTTTTGCAGGAATATCCTGATATTTTCACGGTGCACATCATCAAGGTCTTCCATTGTTTCAGGTTTAACCCACTTTTTCAGCCATTCAGGAATTTCCATACCTGCATCACCGTACATTCGTATGATTAGTCTATCTGCAAGTTCCTTCCAGTCCAGCTCTAAAAGCTGCGGATCTGCTATTATTTCACCAGCTGCAAATTGAGATAATGCCTTTAATGCATGTAATTTACAGATCTATGGGTTATCCATCTGGAATTTTTTCTCAAATGCAGCTTTTTCTTCAGATGATTTACGCTCTGAATATGAAAAAACTATAATTAAAAGACGTCGGGCCATAGCGTCATCATCAGGTATTGCCCGGTTTGATGTGAGTATAACAGGTGAAAACGAAGGTATATTCCGATAGGTACGCCCTTCATACCTTCCTCGTGAATTAGTTCTTTCTATTGCAGATTTAAGCATTTCTACAGTGCCAATTTTTTCAAAAGTACCCATGGGCTCATTAACAACAATAGGAAATGTAAACTGCTTTAAACGATCCCCTATTCTTGCTTCTGTGTTAAATGAACTCCCACCAATGTCATTAGTGTTATTGGGCTCACCCCATAGGTATAAAACCATTTTTCCCATTGTAGTTTTTCCACTTCCGGCCTTGCCGTATAAAAATGGCCATTCTACCCAATTCCCCAATTGTTTTTTTGCAAAAATAAATGGACTTATGAGTCCCCATTTTAATATTGTTGCAAGCTTGATCTTTTGACTTGAAAACCAGTCCGCAAACTCCTCAAGTACTTCAAGACCCTGTTTAATGTCATCGATAGTTACTTCTTTTACATCATATTTTACAGCTAATAATTGGCCTGTTTTAGAATCAATGAAAAATCCAGGGCTTTCTATTTCTTTTTTAATGTTAGCAATGCCATTTCGTATGTATGCATTGACTACTACAGGCATTACATCATTTATGTACTTTGAAGACAGCACATACCCTGATTCCTTTAAATATCGAATTATATCTTCCAGTATCGTGGGTCCTATCTTAAAGGGCCTATGAGCAATATTAGATTCAAAAATAATTTCAAATTTACGTGTTTCTTCTACCAGTGGACTTTCATATACCGTTAGTTCCTTTGGATAAGCATCTACAACAATTGTAGTCCTGGAATAATCTTTATTATTTCTTACATTTACTGTTTCATAGAGTATCTGTTTTTTAAAAGGGTTGATTATGGTTAAAGTATCAGAACCCATGGGACCCGTAATCATTCCATCATGTTTAGGTGCTTTGATAATTCTATATAATTCTTTTTTAACAACCCTAATTTGTTCAGCTTCTACTCCCTGATTTTCCATAGAGCCCCATATACTCTTTATCTCCTTAATTTCATCCCAATTTATATTTTCATCATATATTCTATAAAGTATTCTTAGTTTTTGCGCATTATCCTCATCATTTTCCGTTAATCTGTCTACTATTTCCATTGCCGCTTCTGGTTTAATCCTTTCATTTTTCATTAAACCTGCAAGAGAATATACAATATCTGTTTGATAATCTGGAAGATAATACGGACGCAGCAGGGATACAACCATTTCAATTTCATCAGGGTTAATTTTTCTGCCATTATTTGAAGATTTACTGTCCTTGTGGCCTGTTTTAGTGTAATCTTGCATTAATGTTTCATTTTTAATTGATAACCATATTTTAAATTCCCTTTGTATGATTTGATTAATTCCATCTAAAAAGAAATATAACGATTCAAGGAAGTGCTTAATACTTAATTCAGATTTTCCTTCACTGTAAGGAACAATTTCATATTTCTTTAATTCAGAATATAATTTCTTAAAAAGACTATCGTCACTTATATTTAATTCACATATAGGTTTTTCATGCAAAAATCGATGCTTTGCATTTTGTAATTTTATTATGTATTCATATAAATGTGGTTTTAATGGAGAATTATGCAAACTTACAATTCCTTTAGTAGTATTAAATCGAATTATAAGTTCTTGATCCNNNGAGGATTTTGCATTTCTTCTCCAGGGTTGAATTTATCCATGAGTTGCCGCCTCTTAACTTATTTAAGATCCCTTATTTTATTCGCCAGTGATTCAATTCTTGACGGTATTTTTTAGAGTATTTAAGAGTCTTAGTGAAATCATTGGATTCATGTAACCGCCACCCTATCTTTTTTTGGTTTAATCCACATATTGACGTAGATTTATGCGTTTTTATATAATCTACGACCTCTCTAACCGTAGATTCGCCACATTGTGTTTGGGTAGTGATATACCATTTCATAAACTTCTCTACCTCTTTTTTTTCGCGTATTTTTGATTTTGTTCCCCACATTTATCCTATTCCCTCCTTTTAAACCATAAAACATTCCCTGTCTTTCAAGTTACTGCAGTTCATGCATGCACTTAAAAGCACAGTAACTGGTTTTTATTCATTTAAAGTCATTCTTTTTAGTTGTATCAATGCTTTAATTCCATTTTGCATTATTAATTCTTTTTCATCCGTTGTAAGCTCTTCTACAGGTTTTCGGGTTAATTTTAGTTCTTCATTCATTAGGTTGCCGCCTATATTATTTTTCAACTCCTTTTCTGGTTATGTAAAGAATTGAACGCAATACTAAGTCAAAAATTAGAAAATACCTCAAAAATAACGTTCTATAACTATTTTCAAATAATCTGGAGTTAATAGAAATTATTAAACATTTAATTCTAGCTAAATTTCCAAACAATACATTGAAAATAAAATAATCTAACAAATAAGCCCAATTATTTGAATAAACATATAAAAGACTTGATCGTACAAAATAGCCATTATGAAATTTTAAAATTAAATTAATTATTTTAGATAAGACAGTCTTACCCAAATTAACTTTAAAAATAGTTACTTTTGAATTGTCCTTCTCTGGACTTATCTGGGAATGGAGAACATTTAAGTTCTCCAGTATTTCAAACATTTAGGTTGCCGCCTATATTTTTTCTGCCCCAAAATTCTCTAGGGTCTAAGGTTTTTCACTAACTAAGTTGTGAACGTGAATTATCTCATAGTATCATTTATCCTCATCCATATCAATCTAATATCCATGTTAATCTTCATACTGTCTCATACACCATTCTCTAAAAGCTTCAACAGCGCCTTTGCTTAATTTGCCCTGTCTATCTCCAAATTTTATTGTGGTATACTCTCTGAACTTTTTTTCGAGTTCGTCAGGTAAATTAATCGTAATTGCTCCCATATTCATTCAACTCGTTCCAAAATGTATCAGTTATGACTTATTGTTTATATAGTATGGTTATTGTGTAAGAGCGCGTGAAAAGTAATGTTTTATGAAAAAAGAATACATAAACAAGAGAATAAAAAAGATTAAAGGTGTTTAAAGTAGATAAAAATAAATAATAATCATTAATAGTCTAAATTTAAGGATAAAAAATGGTATTTTGTAAAAAAAATTAATATTAAAAATAATTGACTGTAAATAAACTTAATTAGACAGTCTTCATACGTAGTTAATCTCAACATATTCTAACTGTTCTACATTCTGCAGGTAAATCCATTTGTGTTTTCTATCATTGTCTGAATATAATACCTCAGCAAGTCCTTTATCATCGTCGAGGGAGATTTCGCTTACATTTGATTGTCCAACAGTATAAGTAATATCCTGCCCACTTACAGTTACATCAAGTGTTTCTAACCATATTTTCATGTTTAATCCTCCTAAAAGGTTTTATTTCATTATTTTAGCTATTTGATCTTTATACTTCTCCTGCATTTCAGGATCTTCAACCATTAACTTCATCATGGCCGTGAGCCATTCTACTTTTTCTTCCATGCCCTTAATCTGGTCATGTTTTTTAGCAGCTTCAGTTTCACGTTCTTTCTTCTCTTCTCTAAGCTCTTCTAAAAGCATATCATATTCTTTAGTTGTAATTTCACGTACAATAACATTTTCAATACTTAAATCCTCAACAACACTTTTATACTGCTCTTTTAACGCGTTAACATCTAACTTAAAATAAGCATCAGTAATCGCATCAATACTGTGTCCTAAAAACCAGTGTGTAGTCAGCTCCGGGATATTTTTCTTATTTAATGTAGATGCAAAATATTTACGCAATTTATGGCTTTTAAAAAA
>DADN01000171.1 GCA_002509665.1 Methanobacterium sp. UBA8 | reverse complement strand
AATGCATGAATAAAAAAAGATTTTCTTTAATTCTTTATCATGCCGCTACTTGCAGATCTAAAGTATATCATCTAGTTCTGCATTATGATACACTATTTTGTATTTAAAATAACTTTTTTTTCAATCATATTAATATTGGGCCAATAATTGATGTCCTTGTGGCAGGTGAAGTTGCATTACATAATTAATAGTNNACATAGTGTACTGAAGAAAATATAAATATTTTTTTGGGGGGATGAATTGGTAATTTTTCAGCAAAGAAAGTGCTCTTTTAAATGGAAAATTATTAAAAGAAGCTGTTAATTCATTTAAACATTCATAGAAATCTAAACTCTCCTATTTTTTATAGGAAGTTGAATTTCCCCTATTTTTTCTGTAAATTTTACTCCAATATTAGTTCCTTTTCTTAAAAGCCATTCAAAGCCTAAAATATATTTATGAGGCCTCCATAGTTTTTCAAGTAATATTAAAGCTGTTACTGCAAAAATGAAAAAACTCAGATTGAGGATAATTGGATTTGTTCTTAAAACAAAAAAACCGGTTACAACAAAACTAACATACGAAACATAATACCCTGTTAAAGATATTCTTCCTAAGTTTCTTACAGGTTTAAATATTCTATTAAACCTGTTTTCAATATCTATGGCCCTTAAAAGTAAGAATGCAGTAAAAGTTGTAATGCTTGATATAGTCAAAAACTCTAAGAAAAAATCACGCCCTTGGATTGTAAAATCATATGGAATTAAATAGAGTATTCCTAAATTTATTACCATAAATACTGCTGCATATGCTAAAAATTTGTTATTGGTTTTTAAATCTAAATTCTTGTTTTTGTAGGCTTCAAATGCAATTTGGCCGACAATGAAATAACAAACTCCGGGTAATATTTGTATACTTCCAGTCAAAAATAATAAAGAATGAATATGGTAATTAGTAATTATAAATGTTAATATATAGATTGAGATGATGCTAATTACTTTTAGTTTGATACTATTTTTAATTAACAGCCCTATAATATAACCAACTGCTATTATTAGAAAAATATCACCAATAAATATAGATACATCTCTAGAAAGGAATAAGTTCCCTATTAACGTCACTGAAGCTGTTAATAAAAATAATAATACAGCTCTCCAGAATACTTCTAAGTAAATGGAGGATCTTGCTTTATTCTGTCTTGATTGGATTAATAATTGATAACTTACTCCTGATATAAAAATAAATGAGGGCGCTGCAAATAAATATGCCCATTCTGACAAAATTGGCACAATAAATCTAATATGTGCTTCTACCATTAAAAGGACTGCAATTCCTCTTGCAATATCTAGAGACATAAATCGTTTTGGAATTTTATTGTTTATTAATTCCATAATACTAAATTGGTAGATTATCATAATAAAGATTTCTATTTTATGTGGAAATTTTCTTCAATTCTTTATTATGCCTCTAATTTAAGATATAATTAGTAAGTTTATAATCCAGTTCTGCATTTAATACAATATTTTATAGTTAATTTATTATTTCTGCATTATTTCTCTTTTTAAACCAGACCGAAACGAAGTAAACAACCATAGCAAGCCCTACTGCAAGTATAGTGATATTTAAATCATCGTCAGGTATAATGTTAAGGGTCCATGAGTTCCACGACAATGGGAACAGCAGTTTCATACCTCCATTTAAATTGATGAGGAGTGGGTCAAGTGCGTAGTGGGTCGCGACTCCGAGCACTAAAAGCGAAAGGACTAATTTTTTCTTTTCTTTAAAAAAGAGGGTGAATATGCCTGCAATAATCAGGGAACCTATCGGCAGGTGAACTGGCATTAAAAAATTTTCCACTTTTATGCCCATAGATCCTAAGGGTATCGTTATTTTAAAAAGGTCTGGAATCAAAGCCCCTGCCATGCATACCACTGTATAAGCAGGGTTAATCTCTTTGTATTTAAAGCTTAGAATTGTGCACAGCATCCATGCAGCCAGCAGGTGTGTAATCCAGTCCGGCATTTTACTGTCTCCTCTTTATGAATTCAAATCTTTTGAAGTCAAACTTCCAGTACCAGAAAAATATGAATATAAAGACAATTAAAGCAAGTGCAGACCTGAATATTATAAGTTCGTAGCCGTGGTTTGTTTCAACATATACTTCCGTGCTGTTTATAGTATAATTATGCCCCAGTATCCCGAGCAGCTGTATATGGTCTATTGGTTGAACCTTTTTACTGGATGTTACATTGTAAATTATATCTAAGTTATTGCCGTCTCTAAGACAAAAACCATTATTAGTTGGCTTGGTTACACTTCCAGTGATGTATACTAGCGAGCCTTCAGGGTAGTGTGATTCAATGGCTGCTGTAGATGGATATTTTAGGTTATCATTATAATAATTATGGTAATAGAAACACAACCCCAGTAAAATGAATGCTAATGCTGACACTGCAGCAGTTCGTTTAAAATCCATAACTATTAATTGAGTTTCATGTTTAATAGGTATTACTATTTTAACAAATGTGTATAATATTATCTTGGGAATTAATAATTCAAAAAAAAAACAATTTTTTAATGCATTTTCCATTTTGTTCGCTATACTGTCACTATAACGAAATAAATCTACCATTTTCAAAACTAGATATTAAACTATGATCTATCGAAAAGTTGGCATAAATAGATGACTGCATGTATACTGGCTGGGTTATTTATGCATATTTTTAGGGATAAATTGTGTAGTATGAACTAATTGTGAATAATAATTAAGTTAGGGATAGCTAATTAAGAAATAGTAGTTATTATGTTATTTTGAATAACAGTAATTTTTATTATATTCTAGAACTTGATTTCGATAAATAAAAAAAAGAAAAAATTGAATAGGAACTTTAATTTACGCGCTTCTAAACTTGAAGGTGTATGATGCAGCTAAATTATTGTTTGCATTATCTTTTACAGAACCTGCTGGAATGTAAATCTGGTAGTTGTTGTTAGGAAGTCTATTTAGTCTCATTTTAATGTAGAGTGTGTTACCGCTTATTGATGTAGTGATTGTAACTAGTTTTCCAGTTGTAATATTTTTCATGT
>DADN01000031.1:1860-2505 GCA_002509665.1 Methanobacterium sp. UBA8 | reverse complement strand
GGAAATGAGTTCGGGTGACATTCGTTCTAGGACTTTTGCCAGGGCATCTACTAATCTAACAATGATTGGTTCAGCAGCATCTGCCACCAGGTGGGAATCTATTTCCACTTTTTCTGGTTTGTTGGTTGCCATGGATTTACCAATAACCACGGTTTTACCATTTTCTCCATCAGTTTCGGAGTGAACCATTCCCACTTCTATTTTGGCTTTTTCAGCTTCGTGGATACCTATTTCTACATTGTAGATTTCTTTCACTTTTTCAACGATGTTGGAGTCTACATCGTCTCCACCGCTGCGTATGGTTTCAATATCAGTTATTCCACCAAGGGAGATTACTACCACATCACTGGATCCAGCACCTATATCGATCACCATGGTACCGGAGGCTTCTGCAATTGGAAGACCTGCGCCTATTGCTGCTGCCAGTCCTTCACTTATCACCAGAACATAATTGGCTCCTGCTTTTTTTCCAATGTCTTCTACAGCTTTTTTCTCCACTTCAGAAGCGTCTCCAGGAATACCAACAACAATTCGGTCGATACTTGCGGTGTCTTCACCTGAACCTAAATCCATGGAATACAGTAGTAGTGATTCTGCCTGAGCAATGCTTTCAATAACTCCCTGCCTGAGTGGTCTTACTGCAAT
>DADN01000031.1:0-1743 GCA_002509665.1 Methanobacterium sp. UBA8 | reverse complement strand
TGTTTCTTATCATCTTCTACTTCCTCTTTCTTACCTAAACCGAACATTTTAATCCTCCTTAAACTTCATTAATATTTCTAATTTTTCAAAATTTTATTAAATTCAATTAAGAATATCTTATTGGATCTGGCAATATCTTTGATTTTTTGAACGTTCTCATCTTCTGCAGATATTAAGACAGTTGATAGGGCAACATCAGCCATTTTAAATAGAGGGTCTATGGTGTTGCGAATGAAACGGGGTAATATATTGGTTATGTAAACATCGGTTTCTATGAATCCCGTGGTTTGATCTTCCAACAGGAATGAAAGCTTCACCATGCTTTTTTCACAATCCCCTACAAATTTTTTGATGGCGTTTTCAGGACCAACTGTTAACAGAAGATTACCTTCATCTTTAACATAATAAGGTGCTATTTTGAGGTAAGCACCACCATTCTCTTTACATATCATGCTCAATTCTCTTATTTTACTTGTTTCACCATGAAGCATGATAAAATCGAATTTTTTGGTTACAAATGATTCTCTGGTGGTCACATGTTCTCTGCAGAGCACTTTAACCCTGTCTTTATCCATTATAGCAGAGTAAGCTACATTGTTAACCATGTCTTCATTACCAGCAATGACACACCATATATAATCTGAATCCTGTACTGTAGAAACTTCGGCTGCTTTTCTCAGGATCTTTATTTTATTCTCAATCATCAGTTACCACTTTTATTAAAATTGAATTTAGCTTTTTTTGGTAAGTATTTAGTATATAATAAATAGTTCAGCATATCAATTTAATTTCTATAATATATATAAGTAAATGGTTATAATCAATGGTTTAAATCACCCTTATTTTCTGAAATTTAGTCATATAATATTATTATGTAATTGAATATAATTTTTTTAATTGAAAGTTTTTTATAATTAACTTCATTGAAGCCTTTTATACCTTATAAATATAATAAATAATTTTGAATATTGTAAATTGGATGAGATTTACTTTTAATCTTATTAATCGATGAGATTACTTTTAATTTCTCAGTAATATATAAGTAAGTTATTGAATTACCATTAAATTCTAAGGATTATCATTAAATTTATAAATTTATAAGTAAATGATTAAAGCTACTATCATATGCTAACTGTATATATAGTTTTATAATGTGTTGTTGTTGTCCTTTTGGTCATAAGGCCGATATACAGCACTAATCAACCTAAATTTTTGATAACAGGGATAACACATGTTCGTCAAAGGAACTTTAAAAAAAGCAGGCATACTACTAACCCTTGCGGTTTTACCCTTTCTTTTTGGCTATGTTATTGTAAGTTTTATAATGTTCTCAATGATAGCCTTTCTGATGCAGTTTTTCAGGGACCCTAACCGGAAAATACCCTCTAATGGGGGTTTAATTGTCGCTCCGGCAGATGGTAGGGTATTAAAGGGAAAAATCGATCGTGTAAAAACAGTTCACTATGAAGATCCATTAATGGAGTATATATTAAGTCCAGGAGGGAAGGGTGTTCTGGTAAGTACCTTTATGTCACCCTTTGATGTTCATGTGAACCGGGCTCCCATCTCTGGAAAGATTGTGAAGACCCAACATTACTCTGGTAAATTTAAAATCGCCATGCGAAATGTACTTACTGAAAATGAAAAGAATTTAATAGTTATAGATTCAGAGTATGGAAAAGTTGGTGTCATACAGATAGCTGGTTTCGTGGCCAGGCGTATAGTTCAATATGTGGAAGTAGG
>DADN01000249.1 GCA_002509665.1 Methanobacterium sp. UBA8 | reverse complement strand
CTTTATAAATTATTCTGCTAATTTTTCAAGATATTTGATCCATTCTTCATCTTTCATATTAGGGAACGATGCATCTGCATTTGAATGGAAAAATTTACAGAGAGTAAGTGTCTTAAGATGAGGTGCAAAGTGTTTCAGGGTTGAAAGTCCCTGAGAACCTATATAATAAATTACACCAATAAACAAGACTAAATCATGCTGCCCTTCTCCATTTATTCCTTCCCAATCTGGATCTTTAAGAAGATTTACAATTTCAACTACTCCATAAGGCTTGCTCTTAATATCTGCCCCATTAAGTGTTTTAAACATATCTCCTGTACTTACAATCGGAATATTCCACTTTTCTGCAATTAACACAGCCTGTGATAATACAGGACTGTCTTTTACAAGAGGGCCCATTATCATTAAAGGCCTTTTTGCTTTTTTAAGCATCATTTCTGCCGTTTCTGGAGTTACAAGCAGTGCCTGTTTTGGGCCGGCTATAACTGTCGGTTGCCATGGGATTACTCTTTCATTCATTTAATCACCTTTTATGCAATCATTTACCCCTTGCTTTTTCTCTAAAGGCCATTGTGGATGGTTCCTGTGGAAGCGCACGTGGTTCCCAACCTACTTCTTCCAGCATATTCCTAACATCTTTTTTGTAGGTTATAGGGATATCTTTCTCATTTCTTATAAATCTAGAGATATCATCAGGTATTGTACCAAAATACTTCCTGTGAAGGTCTATATACTGATTTAATTTTATCTGTCTTCCTTTTGAAGTATCATTAGGCCTTATACATAATTTTGCAATCATTACTGTTGCTTCCCCTCGGTTTTCAGCAGCGTACAGTAAATGTTCTGGCGCTGGTTCCCCTTCAATAACTTCACCAGACCTTAAATCATTGAGATTCCATTTTTCCTTTTTATCAGTTCTTCCAAGGAATAATCTTCTGTATTTTGAGCCATGCGGTCCTATAACAACTGGTATTCCCCATCTGTTAACTCCTGTTGCTATTGATGCTGCTTTCTGGGAATATGCACCCCATGCAACACCGCAAGCTCCAACTCTATTTAATATATAATCCGCGATCTCCTCGAAGTTTCCTTCAAGCGGCTTCTTGGCGAAAATATTCGCGATTTTTATACATGCCCCTGCTATGTGTGAATTTGAAACACATGAGCCGACGTTTACCAGACCTCTGGCATCGAAGTCACCGCTGTATTTTTCATAGAGAGTTTTACCTTCTTCATCTCGGTATTCACCTATACTCATGGCTCCACATCCGCTGGTTACCACGATATAGTTCCTTTCAAGGAATTCTTCTGCCATTTTTGCTACGTCTTCTCCACCTTCAGGATAATTAGAGCATCCCACAAATGCTATAACGCCAGGTATATCTCCTAAAACGATTGGTGCGCCCACACGTCTTATTTCAACGTCTTGAACTGGCCCCCGGCCTGCTCGGACATTGTATTTTTCATCTTTTACGTAGTGTTCCCCTACTTTTGTAAGCATTGATATGAGTGGAAGGTCTCTTTCACATTCCTGTTCACATCTTCCGCAGGCGTAGCACACATCATATTCGTATAAATCAACGAAATTGGAAAAGTCCCCTTTACCTGCTGCTACCACTGCTTCCATCATCGGCTGGCTGTTTGGACATACCCTCTGACACCAACCACATTCTGTACACTCCTTAGCCATTTCAATGATTTCATCAAGGTCAGGCAGCAGTTTAAGAGCTTCACGGTCCTTTGCAATTTTCATTGCAACACGTGTGGCTACTTCACCGACTTTATCCGGATTTAATATAAGTGCACCTTCGATTTCCTCATTTACAAGCTGGGATACAATTTTATCTGCATCTTCATTTGTCATATCTGGAAGTCCAAGACATATCTTATCTGTTGTTGCTATTACTGCTGCTTTGTTCTTTTTAGCCTCTTCGAGGATATCTGTCCTTACACACTGTTCATCAACAACTATAACATCTGCAACACCGCTCCTTACGAACTTGAGCTGTTTTGAGATGGGTCCAACAACTTTTGCATTCTTGTTGTATCTTGTAATATCAAGTGCAGCACAGCATATACCGCATACCTCTACTTCATCTTCAAGTTCTTCATCTTCAAGATAATCGACAATGCCGGCTCCAGGAGCAACGTTGTGCCCTATACATAGTACAACAGGCTTATCTTTATTGATGGAACCCATACCTAACTCTACAAGAGGAGCATCTGCATCTCCCTTAGGTAGGTTAAGTGCAGCTATTTGGGCTATATCTCCTATTTCCATTCCCAAAGTGTCCATTAATCCCGCATGGAATGCTTTAGATTCAAAATCAACACTTTTACCTTCCTGCCCAGTATGGCATGCAGATAAAAGATGTAAATTCTGTTCTTCCATGTAATCCATAGCTTCCCTTAAGTCGCCTAATGTTTTAGGAATTTTACCAATTACAGTTCTGATAATTGGAGCTTCTATGTCTATATTCATTCCAAAATCAAGAGGGAAATCTTTACCTTTCTTCTCAATTAAATATTCTAATAAATGTCTTGCATGAGCTGAATGAGCCGCTGCACCAATACAACAAGCTAATAGTACCATCCTAGCCTGTTGAGCTTCAATATCAATCCCACAAGCTCCTTTCTTACCTGCAGTTAAATCACATTTTCCGTAGGTACATAAACAGCACATATCACAGAAAGGTGCATAAAATGGTCCGTATTTTTCCAGTAATTTCATGTCCCATGATCTTAAAGCAGTTACATCGGGCTTAGGAGTTGGCCCTACTGATTCAGAGGGTGTATCCATTCCCTTTTTATCAACTATTTCGCCAATTGAGACTTTGAAATTTTTTGACTTCCAAAAGTCATTTTTGAATTCTTTAGGTTTGTTTTTCGGTGTCACAGTAATCACCAAATTAGTAATGATTTATAATGATAGTTTAGATAGGAATCCACCATTATATAAACTTTGCTCAATTATTAATGATTTATAATGATATTTTAAAGTAGAGCATCACCTTATATAAATTTTATCCTTATTTTTCAAAAAATGAGTTACTTTGTAATACCAGAATTACACTAATATAACCTGATTCATTGATTTTTAATTTTCATACCCTTACATTGATCATTATTTTAACTTAAAACCAATTCAGTATCGTTTTTCTAAAATCCAATATTTTTTTATTATTTATTATCTTTTACTTATTATCTTATGAAAGTCCCTTAATTTCAAAACACTTCGAAAAAACGCCATATTAAATAATTCTTTATTTTTTTAACCATATACCCAATAAAAAAATAAAAATTGAATTTAAAGTTTTAAAACAATATATTAAAAAATTAAAAATGAAATAAGGAGCACATATCACTTTTTGCCTATCTTCCGTATTTTAGTTATTACAATATACAATTATCATTCACATAGAATAATTGTTAACCGCTGAAAAAAGCTTTGATCATTTTCAGCAGTGTTCATCCATATTCTACGTTTTTAACTATCATAATACGTTAATTTTCTAAAATACCAATTTAATTGAACTTATCTCGTTTAAAGTAACCTACTGCTATTAACACTATAAGGGCCAATATTCCAAGACTGGCGTAAGGATTGTCTTTTATAG
>DADN01000238.1 GCA_002509665.1 Methanobacterium sp. UBA8 | reverse complement strand
CAATAATTAAAACCATTTAATGGGTTATAGTGAGGTAGAAATGAAGTTAAATTGGAAGGCAATTACTTGGATTTGCAGTTACCTTTGTAATAACTCTATTTAATGGATTGTACATGTCAAAAATGGGCTTAATAGGGGTCAGTAATTGGTTCATTTATTGCAATTTATCTAGTGAAAGTGAGTTATGATAATGGAATCTTCTACGGAAGACTACAAACAAGCATACCTTGACTTACATCCGTCCCCCTGCTTGTTTTCTTATCACAAAACCAAACAACACTGCAATTGGCTAGTTTAAAGATCATCAATAACACCAATTTCATTGTTCTTGATGATATCTTTTAAATCTACTTTTTATGACTGTATACTCCCTTATATTAAATGGACAATTTTTCATACAGATTGTGCAGCTTTCATTACATCCTTTACATAGTTCTGATACTAATTTCGTTCCATTAGGCCCGTTATGAGATTCTATTTCTAAGATCGCCTTTTCTGGGCATTTTTTAAGGCATTTTTTGCAGGTGTTACAATAATCCGCTACCCATTCATGTTCATTTTCAGATTTTACAGGTAAATTTTCTATACTTGTAAATATTGCAGATATTTTCTGTCTTGGACCCAATTCTGGAGTTATAAGAAGATTATTTTTCCCTCTCCAACCCAAACCGGCGTGTTGTGCTAGTGTTGGATAGGTTACTAAACCCATAGCAGGATGGCTGGCATGAGCACCAAAACCATTCTCTCGAAGATAATCAGCAAGTTCATTTGTTTTTTTACCAAATTCGTCGTAGATTCTAAGATCTATAGCAGTTTTACCTGGAAATTCATTATTTACAGCGTTTTTGTCAAGTTCTTTAGTTAACACAATAACGTTTCCATATAAAACGGCTTTATCCTGGAATATTACTTTTGGAATAACATTAGTATAACCTATGCTTTTAATTCCCATCGATTTAGCGCGATCTTCGAATTCATTGATAAAATCATTGGAAGCGGTTATTTTAGGAAATTCAGGATTATTTTTCAATGATTTAAAAGTGTATTCAATGTTTTTCCCTATGGATAACATTGTAGGAAGAGATCGGAGTGATGTTTTTTTATTAACTGCGAATATTTCTGGAGAGGAAGAATTTGATTTAATTGCCCCTCTTTCATTATTTACACTCATATATAATTGTTTAATATTATTCATCCGTTTAGCCGTGTATTTAGACTTCACATTTTCTATAAAACTCATTATATGCCCCCATTAAAGTTTACTTTTTTCAAAATGCCCCATTTGTATGCGTTTTCTTTCATAATTTTATTCTCCAATTTTTCGTTAATGTCGGTTATGCGACACTTTGTATATAAAAGTGTCGGTTATGCGATATGAATAATACAACAGAAAATAAAATATAGTTAGATATCCAACTATATTCCATGGAATGCTGCAAACCAAAGGGATACCTGACTTATCTGATACTATGGATTTTAGGCAAAAAGAGCATGAAAGGGTCAGAAATCAGTAAAGAATTAGGTAAAAGGAGAGGTAAAAGGCCCAGTTCTGGAACAATCTATCCTCCACTTAATGAATTAAAAAATAAAGGACTTATCATTATTGATAAAAATAAATATTACTCATTAACTCCTAAAGGGAAAAAAGAATTAGAAGAAGCATGTAAATACTTTTGTAACATTTTTTACGACATTGAAGACATGTTAAACTTCTGTAAAGATTTAAAAACCAGCGATTAAATTTTCTTTAATATAATTGATTAAAGGCATTGCATCTCCATCTAAATTTAGTTTATAATACCTATCTTTAGAGCGGTAATAAGAGTCTATTACCTGATGCTTTTTAAGTATGCCTAAGTTATATGAGATCAAATTCTGTTTTTCTTTTAACAAATAGACTAATTCACAAACACAATAGTCTCTTTTTTGGAGTAACAATATTATTTGTAGCCTTGTCGGATTACTTAGTATTTTAAGTAATGTAACTATCTCATCGATATTAGCTCTCCCTAAAAAATTTAAGTCATTTTGAAGCCTGTTTTCCCAAATTAGTTTCATATCAGAATCAACTGGACAACAACGTTCATTTTTCATAAAGATGTTTTTGTCATTTTAATTATAAATGTTTTGGATTTAAAAATATACAACTTATTACATTTTTTATTTAATTCCAGGACAAAAATGTGATTTTATGTCATATAACTGCATATTGGCTGAATTCAATTTTTTTTGAAATTGATCTATCTTACTTAACTTGTCAAAAATCAAATATACCCCTGATTAAATGAAAAACTCTACTAAATTTAAGCCAACACTCAAATTACCCCATGTTATTGCATTATATATAGGTGCTGTACTTGGATCGGGTATTTTAATTCTTCCAGGATTAGTAGCAGAAGTTTCAGGGCCAGCATCACTTCTTGCATGGGGTTTAATGGCTGTTGTAGTTGTACCAATGGCTTTAACAATAGGTCTTTTGTCAGCAGAACACCCTAATGTTGGTGGAGTGTCCCATTTCGTTTCAAAAGCTTTCAATCCACATATCGGGTCATTGATTGGATGGTTCTTTTTAATGTCTGTCGTAGTAGGGGCACCTGTACTTGCATTAACAGGAGCAGGTTATTTAACTACTGCCCTTGGATTGAATGATATATATCGGCTATTTATAGCAATAGCCATATTATCTGCAGGACTTTTAACAAACTATTATGGTATGAAAATCACTGGACAACTTCAAATTGCAGTTGTATTAACTACTATAGCTGTTTTAGTAGCTACAATTGCAGCAAGCATGAGCAACATAAAACCTGCTAATTTCATGCCTTTTATGCCTTATGGATGGTTAAGTGTTGGTCAGGCAGCTACAATTTTATTCTGGTGTTTCATAGGATGGGAAGCTGTTTCGCATATTTCAGAAGAATTTGAGAACCCAAAAAAAGAGGCAATACTTGGAGCTTTAATTGCAGCAGTTGTTATCAGTGCCATTTATTTCATGACAGCTTTTGTAGTAGTGGGAACTCACAGTTACGGTCCAAATATATCTGATGTTTCACTTATATACATCATTAAAACTTACTTTGGCCAATATGGTGCACTTATGGCTGGTTTTGCAGCTTTATTCATATGTATTGCCCCCGCAATAGCATACATAGGGGCTACTTCTCGCTTAGCATATTCTTTATCCATAAATGGTTATGCTCCAAAACCCCTTTCACGATTATCAAAATATAATACTCCTTTAGGTGGGCTTTATTTTCTTGCTATTTGCTTTACTATTTTACTTATGATATTCAGCAGCAGGTTAGTTTCACTTTCGACATTGATCCAAATACCCAATGCAACATTTATTCTAACTTATTTAGGAGGCTGTGCAGCTGGAATTATACTCTTAAAAGATAATACATTCGGAGTAATTATCAGCTTTATTTCATTAATTTTAACAGGGATAATATTCCTTTTTCTTAATTGGACATTATTATATCCCATAATTATCACATTAATTTGGCTCTTGTTTATGTTTAAATCCAAAAAAATAAAATTTCAAAATATCTTCCAAAAAATATCTCGTTAAGTTTATATACTATTTCCAACATCTATCAATATATCTACATATGTAGATGTATTGATTTAATAAAAAATTTACATTATAAAATATTATTGGTTGAATCATAGAGGAGGTTTTATGAAAACTTGTCAAGTTTCAGGCGACAGTAGGCCTAATGAAGATCAAATAAAAAGAATGAATGAACTTATGAAGTCATTACCATCAGATGACTATTTTGAAAAATATTCTGGTAAACTTAAAGCTTTATCAGATTTAACTCGACTTAAAATTTTGTATTTATTATCTGATGGTGAATTATGTGTTTGTGAGATAATGTGTGCATTGGATAAGCCGCAGTCAAGTGTATCTCACCATTTGAATATTTTAAAAAATTTGGGTTTCATTAAAGGGCGTAAAGAAGGTGTATGGATTCATTACAGTCTTACAAACCCTAAAATTACAGATGTGGTTAAAGAATTAATAGATTTAATTTAGGTGATATTGAATGGCAAATGAAAAGAAATATGCTTTAGCTCCATGTAGTGGAATGAGTCCTTATGGGCTAATTACAAGGGCTGCAAGTGTTGATACTGTTAAAGAACGTGATGACCTCATATCTATTTGTATGGGTGCAACATCTGCAGATAGAGAAGGTTTCAAACAATTGATAAGGAAATATCCTATTATAGCAGTCAATGGGTGTGAAGGTTCTTGTGTTGATAAGATACTTGAACAGAAAGGAGTTAAGGTTGCAAAAATTATTAATGCCCAGGAAGAATTAAATTCAGAAAATTTAAAACCTACTGATCCCGTTAGACTTGATGAAAAAGGGGAAAAATGTGTTTTAGTAATGAAAAAGAAAATTAGTGAACTTATAGACTAAAAAATGTGAATTTAATAAGCTAAATAATTTATCGGATGTTTAAGGGTGGGAAAATACAAAAAATCAGCGTTAACCTTCATTCCTCAACCAACGCTTATGAATTGTATAGGATTGATTAACTGTTCAAATGGGAAAAACATCTAAAAGGTGGTTTAAATGGCAAAAGAAAGAGTTTTATTCATGTGTATACATAATGCGGCCCGTTCTCAAATGGCCGAAGGGCTGTTCAGGGATTTACATGGTGATGATTTCGATGTTTTTAGTGCCGGGAGCGATCCGCAGGAAGTAGATCCACTGGCAATAAGATGTATGGAAAAAATTGGAATTGATATCTCCAGTCATAGATCTAAAAGTTTAAAGGAATTTGAAGGCCATGAATTTGATTATGTTATAACCGTTTGTGGAAACCCATATAATGCATGTCCTTTCTTTGCCGGAGGTAAAAAATACTTTAAGCAGCCCTTTGAAGATCCATCAGCATTTGAAGGGACAGAAGAAGAAAAATTAGAATTATTTATAAAAATAAGGGATGAATTAAAGGACTGGCTTGAAGATTTATACTATTCATATATGATACCTGAAGATGGATGCTGCGATTTATCTGAAGAAATGGAAGGATGTTGCGGACCAATTGACAAAGAATTCTCATGTAAATAATTTGGAGTTGAAAAAAAATGTTAAAAGTTGTAATAGCTACAGATGGTCCATATGGNNGCATTTGAAAATATTAAAAAAGACTTCGATACAGAATTTGTTGAACTGGAACAACCGACATCCATGTTTATGGATGAAATAGACATTCCTACAGACGCATTAGCTAAAATAAAAGATACTAATGTACTGATAACCTATACCCAACACCCTGATCTTACATTAGACCTTGTTGATATGGTTAACAAAGATGTAGATTTCATAATTGTCGCTGCATGGAGGGGTGAAGGATTCAAAAACCAACTAGAAAGATATGAAAATGTAACCTGCCCATATATCATGTG
>DADN01000305.1:190-5048 GCA_002509665.1 Methanobacterium sp. UBA8 | reverse complement strand
AAACAACCTGTAGGTAACCTGGCAACCATAAATGAAAATGGATACCCATACGTGGTCCCTGTACATTTCACCTACCATGACAGCAAAATCTACATCCACGGACTGCCAAAAGGGCAGAAAATCAATAATATTNNATATTCAAGTTAATGAAAAAGTGTGCTTTGAAACTTATTTCATGAAAGGTTTTATTCTCGATGAGAAACCATGTGATGTAAATACAGAATATGAAAGCGTTGTTATCATGGGAACCGCAGCAATTATTGATGATTTTGATTTAAAAGAAACAGTACTGAATAAGATCGTGAAAAAATATACTCCTCATTTGGAAGGTACTAAAATGCCAGATAATGTGATAAGAGGTACAGGTGTAATTGAAGTAACTATTGAAGAATGTACTGGTAAATATTATAAATAAAATCGTGACTCTATAAAAAAATTTTTATTCTTACATTTTCCAATTTAAGATCTAAATTCATTAATTTTTCTTTTTTTTTAGAAGATTAAATTATATTAATTTTGCTTCAACTTACTACTTGAGCCGCCAGCGGTAGCCGGCGGCGTTATATAAAATAAAAGTTTAAAAACAGGATGGATGCTACGTGATTAAAACACTTAGAACTTTGACTTATTTAATCAAATTAATCTGTTTAAAACTAAAATAAAAACAATTTTTAAAGTAATTTGTGCTAAATTGATTTTTTTAATTTATAATGTGAATTTAAATCCATGAAAAGTAATATAAAATATTAAATTCAAAAAATTTAATGCTATATCCAACAATTAGCTATATTAAATGTCAAAAAATTATTTTAATAGAATATAAAACTTAAATAAATTAAAACGGTTATATTAGAACTTTTAATATGGTAAAACTAAAATTTACCGCATGACTAAAGTAGAATACATTAAAATAAAGTAAATTATAGAAGAAAAATACTCGAGAGATATTATGGCAAAAACAGGAAAAAGAATTGAAAGCAAAACATCGAGGACAGCTGAATTTACTTGTATGACCCGAGCAGCTTCATTCTACGAAAAAAGACCAATGTACAAAAGTAATGATAATATTGCCCCTAAATTGCTCCCAAAATTTTTTATACCCATTATTAAAATTGGAGTATTTAGAAAATTTTTTACAAACAAATTTCCATCAGGTATGTATGAATATGTGATTGCAAGGACTAAATTCATTGATTCAGTCTTTCNNTGTGATTGCACGGACAAAATTCATTGATTCTGTCTTCCAAAAAGCAATTTCCAACGAATTTGATCAAATATTGATATTTGGTGCAGGCTTTGATTCAAGAGGAATACGATTTGCTGATTTAAATAAAAAAACACGAATCTTTGAGATAGATGCACCAGTTACACAGAAAGCTAAAATTAATCAACTTAAAAAAAGAGGAATTGCAATAGACCCAAATATTGTCTTTATTTCAATTGATTTTAATAAGGAATCCCTTGAAGATAAACTCATAGATTCTGGATTTAAAGAGAATAAACGAAGTTTATTTATTTTAGAAGGGCTAACAATGTACTTAGATCCTGAAGCTATTGACAGCACATTCCATGTAATAGATCAATTTGCCGGAACCGACAGCGAATTCGTCTTTGATTACGTTTATTCATCTGTTTTAAGGGGAGAAAATCTTTATTATGGAGAATCTGAAGTTCTAAATCAACTGAAAGATACAAATGAACCATGGTCTTTTGGAATAGAAAAAGGAGAGCTGGAATCTTTTTTAAAAGACAAAAATTTAAAACTGATTTGCAGTTTAAATTCGGAAAATTTAGAAGATAAATTCTTTAAGATGAATGGAAATAAAGTTGCTAAGGTTAATGGTACTCATTGTATAATACATGCAAAGAAATAAAATACAGGACAAACTCAATCTTATAATTAACCTAGAGGAATACTATGAAAGAAAAACGCATGAAACAGATCATCGATGAATACATCAAAGCTTACAACGAATTCGACGTTGAAGGTATGCTAAGAAATGTCAGCGAAGATGTTGAACTTAGAAATACTACAAATGGAGAAGTCAACGTCCAACTAAAAGGCATAGATATCCTGAAGAAACAAGCAGAGCAGTCAGTGGGATTGTTTGAAAAAAGAGAGATGACAATAATTGAACAGGAAATTAACGATAATAGGGTAAAAAATAAAATTAATTTTAAGGGTGTTATTGGTGCGGATTTTCCAGATGGCCCAAAAAAGGGTGAACTCGTTAAACTTGAAGGAAAATCTATTTTCCAGTTTGAAAAGGGTAAAATAATTTTAATTGAAGACGTAAGATGAGATTATTCTCTTTTAACTTATTAAAATCTAACTAAACTCTTTATATTAAATATTTAATTTATTTAATTAGATTATAAATTATGAATCTAATTATAAAATTGCCATTTTAGAAATTTAAGATAAAAATTTCCTCTTTTTAACTTATTAAAATTTAACTAAACTTTCTAAATATTTAATTTACTTAAACAAAAAATATATAATTATAAAATTGTCTATAACGAGGTTTAAGATAAAAATTATCCTCTTTTTAACGCATAAACTGTAATTACATTATTTTATTTATTTAACTATTTTATACTAATTTATTTCTAGTTTTATATGCAATTTAAGCGTTTTAAACTTATCACAATTTTTGAAATTCTGAAATTATTCACAAATGCATCTATAACCATCCTGTAGATATGTGCATAAATGATTAAACAGATTAAATAAAGGATTTATTCATCAAAAGTTAATTAATCAAAAGTTATTAGTTAAAAAAATAGAATCTGAGAAGAATAAATTACTGGCGATGTTTTTGTTATCTATCTTCGAAGTATTAACAAATCGAATTATAGATTATATCTAAAAAGGGGCTAAAAAATGAAACGTTTACTTGTAGGGGGAGCTGGCGGAACTCCTTCAAATAATTTCATCCAATCAATCAGGGAATCATCAGAAAAATTATTTATAATCGGAATGACCAGCGATCCTTACGATCTCTGCAAAGCAGATGTTGAAAAACGTCATTTAATTCCAAATGCTAACGAAAAAGACTATTACTTAATTCTTGAAGACATAATAAAAGAAAATAAACCAGAATTTATCCATGTGCAGAACGATTTTGAAGTACTGGCAATATCCGGATTCAGAAACAAGCTAAAAAAAATGAATGTAGCTACCTGTTTACCCAGACATGAATCAGTAGAAAACTGTATCAATAAATTAAAATCATGGGAAATCTGGGAAAAATCCGGAATTGAAGTTCCTAAATCCTTGATTATCAANNTAAAAGAAGCTTTCAAAACTTTAGGAAACACAATCTGGATCAGGTCAATTAAAGGAGCAGCAGGTAACGGGGCATTACCAACTTCAGATGTAGATTTTGCTAAAAGCTGGATCGATTATTTTGAGGGATGGGGCAAATTTATGGCAGCAGAATATTTAAGTCCTACATCAGTCACATGGATGTCTCTATGGGATAAAGGAGAACTGATAGTTGCACAGGGAAGAAAAAGACTTAACTGGGCATTTAATGATCGGACGTTGTCTGGAGTTACAGGCATAACAGGTACAGGAGTTACAGTATCCGATCCATTAGTGGATGAAATAGCTCAAAAAGCCATTTTAAGCATAGACTCCAAACCTAATGGAGTATGGTCCGTAGATATGACCTACGATAACAAAGGAATGCCGAATCCTACAGAGATAAACATAGGTAGATTTTTCACTACAAGCCTATTTTTTACAAAATTAGGACTTAACATGCCCCATATATATTTAAAATTAGCTTTTGGTGAAGAATTACCTGAAATAAAGGAAAAGATAAACCCATTACCTTCGGACTACGCATGGATCAGGGGAATGGACACAGAACCTGTTTTAACTAATATGAAAAAAGTCAGTGAATATGAAAATGACCTGAAAAAACGCAGAAATCAATATATTTAAATTTTATCCATTATCTCCTGGTGATTGAAATATCTGGAACTATTTTCTTAGATTTAGACGGGACTTTGTTAGATACTTCCCCACGGCATTACAAACTTTATCAAGACATCCTTAATGAAAAAGGAGTATCAGAATCAAAAGTTTCCCCTGAAAAATTCTGGAGCATGAAACGGGCAGGTATAAAAACACGTGATATTCTACCTGAATTTTTCTCAGAGGAAGCTATAACTAGTTTTGAAGAGGAATGGCTGCAAAAAATAGAGAAAAAATCTTACCTGCAGTATGATGAACTTTTTCCAGAGGTAAAAAACGTTTTATTAAACCTAAATGAAGAATTTGACCTTGTTTTAGTTACCTTAAGAAATAATACAGCAAATCTCCACTGGGAACTATGCAATCTAGGCTTAAAAAGCTATTTTAAATCCATAATCAGCGGCAAAGCCCCTAAAAAGAAATTAGTTGAGAGCTATTTAATAGGTCGTCCTAATGGGAGATGTATAATTGTAGGCGATACTGAAGAAGACATAAAAACAGGTCTAGAGTTGAAAATGCTTACAATTTCTGTTACCTGTGGGATAAGATCCCGTGAATTTTTAGAGCAGTTTAATCCAGATTTTCATATAGACAGTTTTCAGAAAATAGTGGACATAATCAGTTTTTAATGGAATATTTTAGGTATTAACTAAAGTTATAGCGAATGGTTTAAAATATTNNATTGAATGTCTAAAAATGTGAGATAAAATTATAGTGTAGTTTAAACTATCCCAATGTTGTATGTCAATTTAAAATGATTAACTGCAGTTTTAGTATAGTGCTCACTAATCCCCTAAAAATTAGAGAATAAAGGCGAAGATGAGTATATCCTGTAAATTATTATAGTCACAAACATTATTAGAAGGGGTATTG
>DADN01000305.1:0-161 GCA_002509665.1 Methanobacterium sp. UBA8 | reverse complement strand
CACTGCTACAATACTGTAATCCATTATCTGACTCATTGTTACATTGGTTGTTGTACCTGTAATAATTGATATCATGTTTTTTTCTCCTTATTTCCCATTTATTACTTAAAACATTCCCTACATCTGTAATCACGCGTATTTATCATTAAATCATCCATTTA
>DADN01000106.1:3540-3730 GCA_002509665.1 Methanobacterium sp. UBA8 | reverse complement strand
TCTTTTTTTATAAAACGTGCTATTTTATATGTGGAGGAATGTGCAAAGTCAGAAATTGCCAGGTTACCCATTGAAGCGATTTGTATGTTTTCACTTTCGCAATTATCCAGTTGCTCGAAGGCTAGTACAATAATGGTTTTTGCTTTAGGAAATATTTCTTTTACAGGGGGAGTGTTAGGGCTTTTATAAC
>DADN01000106.1:1338-3453 GCA_002509665.1 Methanobacterium sp. UBA8 | reverse complement strand
TCCTGTTCAGCTATACAAATCCCACAAACAGCTCCAGGATTATCTTTTTGGTTTTCTTTTACTGGACAGTAATATATTCCATTTTCCTGTTTGATTTTAAATCCCCCTGGAAATGGCATTCCCACAGGGTGTACGGGTTCATCCATTATGAATGTGGTGTAAAGAGTAATGAGCCGATAAATCTTAAAAAAATGCATATGCTGGTCATGGTCAAGTTCTGCAAGTTTTTGTTGATTTTTTAAGGTAGTGATGGCTTTTTGAAGTTCACCCGTATTTATAAGCCCTTCATAATCTTTCTTGTTATTCCTAATTTCCTTTATGCGCATTAAGAATGATTGGATATAGGCCAGGTCATACTCTTCGCGGTAACTTGCGTTTACATGGACAGATTCTTTTTTAAGATGAGTTAATGCAGCCATTATATCAGTCACTGATACAGTTCCTGCTTCTTCTTTCAAAGCATATAATAATGCCTGTCTTGGAACATTTTTGGAAAAATCAATATCTTCAACCCTCATTTGTGCCAACTCCAGCCATATTAACTAAAAATTCTTTAAAATCATAAAAAGATACTTTCGCCAATTTAATAATCTCTTTACAATCCTTTGGAATATTGTATTTTTGTTTAAGGTCGTAGATCATCAATTTCTATTTAAGATAGTTTGATTCTATACAATTTATTTGTATACAAATAATATTACAAAAGACTATATAAATTTTTTCATTAATGGGGTTGTGTAAGTTAATGGGTGCTGGTATGTTCATCCCCATTTCAAAGCCTTTAATTAGCATTTTTTTAGCAAATAAAGATAAATTACTATGAAATATTTTATTAGTACGGTCCAACACCCACCATTAACTTTACAACCCCTACCTTAAAAAAAACTTTAAATGAAATCATTTTTCGGTAAATAGTTTAATTGAAGTGAAAACTAGTAATCCTCCTAATACGATTTTTAATAGTTGTGAAGGAGCATATATGACTAGGAATGCCCCTATTGAAGCACCTATTATAGAACTTATACCCATGGGTATAACTAAAGAAGAAATTTCTGATTTGACGGTGTACATTTTATTTTTTGTATGTCTGGTGATTCCAACAATCATAGTTGGTAAACTAATAAGTAAACTCATTGTACCGGCTAATTTGACGTCAATTCCAAATATTAAGATTAATATCGGGATTATGACCTCTCCACCCGCAACTCCTAACAGACTGCTAATAATTCCAATTAATAATCCACATAATACAGCCACAATAAATTCAATATACAAGTTATTGAAAGTTATTCCACTAGAACCAAAGGTAATGAAACTTTCAGTGATCAACAGCAATCCCATTACTAAAAGCAATATTAACAAGATTTTCTTGAATAAAACATCAGATATTTTGTTTAAAAGTCCTATTCCATAGTAGGCTCCAGTAATAGAACCAATAATAATTGCAACCATTAAAAATATTTGAGGATAAATAATAGATATATCCAAATTGTTTATTCTGAAATAAGCTGCCGAAACAACTGTAATTAAACTAATTAACATGTTCAAAGCAACGGCTTTTTTTGCAGGTTTACTAAAAGTCTTTAGTAAAAAAGGAAGCCTAAATTCCGCCCCTCCAAGGCCTATTAAACCTCCTAAACAGCCAATAGGTGCACCTAAAGCTAACGATAAAATAGCAGTTTTTTTATTATCCACATGATCTCTCCTAGAATTAGTTAATTATGGTTAACCAAATATTGTTTTTATTAATCATTTTAGATTAAGATATGTTTAACTTAATAAGATTAAAAATAATTTCAGGGGTTTGTAAAAAGTTTAAAAGATGAGCATAGTTATAATTTTGCCTTTGCTTGGTTAGTAATAATAATTAACGAATTAGAATACTGATTACAACGCAACACCCAATAACTTACAGCCCCCATCATATTGTAACTAAGTCAGCTATAACTGATCTAATACTTTAAGAAGCAACTGGAAATCTTCTTCAGGAACCTTATCTCTAAAGTCATGATCAAGATTCTGGGCGATTTCTATCATTTCAGGTCGGATTTCCTTTGATTCCTCGGTTAAATACACCAGGACTGATCTGCGATCTTCTGGGTCCTGTTTTCTTTC
>DADN01000106.1:0-1237 GCA_002509665.1 Methanobacterium sp. UBA8 | reverse complement strand
TTACTTTCATAGTATCGGTGTATTTTACGTCTCACTTTGTTAAGTTTAAAGCAGATGTAATTTTCAGGCCCGGGCATTTTTTCCATAATTTCAACCTTTTCTAAAAGAAATAATTTTAATAATAGTTATTTTTTTTAATCTTTTATATTCCTTATACCCTTTATTATCATTAAAATACTCCAATGAAATCCACATTCACTTATCATATCTCATGATGTATCCTCAAATAATCTGTTGTTGATTTTCATCTGTATGAACCCTTAATGCAGTTTTAAATATTCAAACACCCATAATTTAGGTTACAATTAAATTAAATGGAGGGGATGATAAAAATGGTTGGAACATGGGTTAAGATTTTATCTTTAATAATTTTTATTGTTATCATCGTTGCTGTGGATTTCCTGTACCTTAAGAATGATTTCCGGAAACGTTTAGCCTTCAATGTTGGAGTTTTCTTAGTGTATTTAGTTATATTCATCACATTCTTAGATTAATGGAGTGAACTTTCTTAGATTAATGGAGTGAATATGATGCAAATTACTTTTTTATTTTAACGCAGTACCATGGCTTGAATATTTATATCCGGGAGTGATTCCGGTCCATTCCTATTTTTACTAGGTAAATAAACAACATTCTATTGTTTTACACGTGATAAATCTAATAATTAGAAGTTATAGCGTAACAAACGTATCATGTTCTTAAAATTTGGAATTAGGTACATGATTTTATAAATCAAACGGTATTTTAAGGGAAGTTTATGGATGTATTTTGATCCCATAATCGACAAACTGGAGATTCTGTTAAGTTTTGAATTTAGTAAATCCACATTTTGAATGTCATCAACCGCCCATTTGTGTTCTGCCCCGGTTGTCTTTTTAAGACTTTTTTGGCCGGATTCAATGGCAAATGAGTTCATAACATCAAATATAATTTGACCATGGGAGAAATGATCAGTCAGTCTGTTGAGCAATGTTTTCACTTCTTCTTCTGTAAGGTATTCCAGCACACCTTCTGCAACTACCATCACCGGTTTATTGTCTGGAATTTCCTCCAACCATCCTAATTCAGTTAATGAAGATTCCACCATCTGATAAGTCTCTTGGTTTGAATAAAACCGTCTTCTTAAGTTTATAACTTCAGGGTAATCCACATCAAACCAGCTAACATCTGCAGGGGGATTTATTCTAGATACCCGCGTATCTAAGCCACAACCGAGATTAAGCACAATTGCATCAGG
>DADN01000037.1 GCA_002509665.1 Methanobacterium sp. UBA8 | reverse complement strand
ACCTTACCTGCAGGCACTTTAAGTTCTAAATCTTCCACTGCAGTAAAATCCCCATAGCTCTTTGTAAGGCCCTGGGTCCAAATAGCATATTCCATTTTAAACCTCCATCTTTACTCATTTATAAGTCAAAATTCCCCAATTATAATAAAAATATCAATTTTGACCTTTTTATTGATTTACAGTTTAAAATTAATTTAATAAGTAATAAAAAGATTTTTCCAGTTCTTTTCAAGATCAGTTCTAGTTTATTTCCAGATCTCTTCCAGATCAGTACCTGAATAAATACAAAATTAAAATGTGAAATAACTAATATCAGCTGATTAAAAAATAAAATTAACTTTAAAATGAGCTTTAATCAGAGNNTAAATAACCAGTCATTAAATAACATTAATTAATTTCATTTTTATTTTCAACCAGTTCATCCATAGAAAATTGTTTACCGTGTCCAGGGTAAACTGTTTTTAATTCCATGCTTTTTAATCTTTCAATACTTTGATTAGCTTCTTCATTATCATCAATAATAGAGTTTAAAGTTGGATTTTTATTATTTGTAAGCAAATCACCACAAAATAGATTGCCATCATCTGTAAGAATCCCTATAGAACCCTTAGAGTGCCCAGGAAGATAAATAACTCTAGCGTCAAAACCATATTCTGAGAAGCTGTGTTCTTCATCTATATGTAGATCAGGGCGGAATCTTTCGGATTTGCCAAAGCTAAAGAGGATAGGGGCTACCATTTTAATTAGAAAATTACCTTTTCTGTTGGAGAACATATCTCCATGCTTGACTATTTCTAAATCCCCATAGTGCATGGCTATCTTTACATCAAATTTTTCACGTAGATAATCAGCGTTACCAGTATGGTCAAAGTCACCATGGGTTAAAATTATAAGNNTTAAGATTTTCTGGTGTGCAGCCTGCATCTTTCAGTTCTTTTTCAATATCAAAACGTTTATTTGAAGGCCCTGTATCAATTAATACATAATCATTACCATTTTTTACAATGTAACAGTTTACGCTACCTAATTTGATTACGCCTAATTTAATTGGTAATTCAATTGTTTTGATTTCCTGAGGCATATTTTTCTCTCCAATTCTTGACTATCACTTGCCATAAATATAATCTGTCAATATGGATAATAATATATTCATTTTAGATCAATTCCATGCAANNAAATACCATTACATTGAACACAAACCATCAACTATCAAAAATTTGTCATAAGCCAATAGACAATCTAGAGATTAAAAACAAGAATATAGATGATGTTTAACCGCGATTTATTAAATAAGACAATAACAGGAACATGATAACCATAAAATAGAATTAACATTAATATTGCCATTCCTCACCGCTGTATTTGATTAAGTTGCTTATCTCCCATTTCCAGCTAAATCCCTACCTACTACTTTTTGTCTTGGTCCTCTGATACCAAATCCTATTCGTGCAGGAAGCCATAACCACGTGGTCATTTTGAATTTTCGAATTTCAACATCACCTGTTGATACTNNTTGCAGCATGTATTCAGAATCTCATTATCTTTTGGAACAGGTTTTTCTACTTCTGTCAGTCAAAGAACTTCAGGTGATCCTTATTTTTTGCATATAACTGCTTTCATAAGTATTTAGTCCAATTTAGATTAATTTATGCTCAGTTATGATAGTATTTATCTTTTCTTTTAGAGTTTAACCGATCTATTCTGAAATCAAGCTCTTAGCAAATTCTTCCGCATGTTTAATATCTTGAACATTAGGTCTACCCTTATTCATTNNCTATTGGTGTTAAAACCTTTACATTGGAATTCATCAAGGATTGTATAACCTTTAGATTCCAGTTTATCTTTGAGTGTAGAGTGATCTTTGGCAACTTTGGATTTTCCTGTTATTCCTGCAGTTGAAAAAAGGAATGCATCCTTATTATTAACTTCAGATAACCTATCTGCAAGATTAAGTAGAGATTCATCATGTTTTGCACTATATATTCCCGAACCAAACCCAATNNAGATCATAATCTTGAAGTTCTTCAGGGTTTACGTCCTTCGGCAATATGATATCTGCACTTAAAACTTGGGCAATTGCCTTAGCTATCTTTTCAGTATTATGGTGGTGGTAAGAATATAAAATTAGTATTGATTTCATTTTTCCAAAACTCCTTTCCATTTGTTTTGGTTTTTGAAAGTCCTGGTCCATGATGCGAACCCAGATGTTTACAATTCCATGGACCAGGTTAATATTTTCACGGAGGTGTCGTGAACTTGAATTAAATTCATTATTTCATATTAATTTTAATTGTACCAATCTTAGGTGCCAGGTAGTTGTATAAAAGCGCGATTAATGCTGTTTCAATGAAGTAAAACACAAAATTGGTTATAAATCCTGCATAATTCTCATTTAAGATACCAGATATTATTCCTAATAATGCGAAAACCAGGGCCACAGCCAGGGCAGTTGGTATTACAGGTATGTGTTTAAGTTCATGTAAGCTTCCAGTTATATTAGCGAATTCTAACTTAATTTTAGCTACTCTGGTGACTAAGTAGTTATAAAATAGTGCAAATAATGCGTTCCATATAAATCCAAATACGAATACCAGTATAGGCAGTCCTATTACTAACAACAAGGCCAATATTATTCCTGCTGTTCCAAATGTGCCGTCAGGTATAGTTGTTCCAGTAGTATTAGTTAAATTAGTTGCAATATTAGTTGTTATAGAAGAAATACTTATTACTGTTGTTCCAGTAGTGTTAGTTAAATTATCTGTGATATTAGTTGCTATAGAAGGAGTACTTATTACTGAAAACAGCGGTGCAATTAATACCGCCATTAATAATCCTACTATAAATGCCCATATAGCCCCTATTGCTGATAGAATCAGGGAAAAAGAAATTACCGGAATTTTTACTACATCTTCACCTTCTAATTCTAATTTTATACCGCCTAATTTTGGTACTAACGTGTTGTAAATCATTACTGAGAAAAGACTT
>DADN01000125.1 GCA_002509665.1 Methanobacterium sp. UBA8 | reverse complement strand
ATAGATAGAAGATCAGATATTGTAGTGGGCCCTGTAAAACCTGAAGGAATGATTAATTAAATTTGTATCTTAATGACGATGAAAGGCCTGTAGTTAAGGAAGAGGCATCTCATGTTAAAAGTAAGATACTTAATGAAAGTTACAAGCCACTCTAAAATATTTGAATTAAAACAAGTATCTCTAAATGAATCTTTTTTTCTTCTATTTTAAAAGTAAAGATAGATTTGGTTAATTTCCAAATCTCTTTAATTAAACCAGAAAGAGAATTACTTAGCCTACTACTCTTAAATTTGGAGCTAGAATACGTGGGATAACGAAAGGTCCTCGTTGTCGGATTTCTTTAGAACCACTTGATGCATTTTTCATAACATCAAATATGTTTCCAGATAACATTGCTTTTTTAACAGGGTAGCTGATTTCTCCGTTTTCTATTTTAAATGCGTTGTTGGCCTCAACTGAAAAGTCTCCTGAAATTGGGTTGGCTGTATGGGCACCTAAAACATCTGTAACGAGTATTCCTTCTTTAATGTCTTCTATTTCATGGGTATCCTTAAATTCAAGAGTAAAATTACTTAAGCCCACTGAAGGCATATCTGCAAAGGAAGATCGCATACCATTACCTGTACTTTCCATATTTCCTTTTTTTGATGTATAGATATCATAAATGAAACTTTTTAGAATTCCATCCTGAATTATGGCAGTTTTTTGGCTAGGAGTTCCTTCTCCATCACTTATTGATGAAGCAAGTCCCCTTTCGAGGGTACCATCATCATAAATGCTTAATGAAGGTGAAACAACGTCATTTCCTATTTTATCTGCGAAGACAGATCTGCCTCTTTGAACATTATCTGCATTAAATGCACCCACAAATGTTCCAAGAAGACCTGCTGCAGCACGGTAATCCAATAGTATATCCATATCTTTTGTTTCTACAGGTTTGCCGTTTAGGGAATTTTTGGCAATCTGACATGCACTATCTGCAATCCATTCTGGATTGATGTCAAAGAGCCTTGATGAGTCCCCTTCGTATGCTGTTGATATTTCTCCATCTTTTTCGGCATTTACTGCCATAAACCCTGAAAATGATGTTCCTATCTCTTTGCAGTTTACACCATTTGAATTTAAAATTAAACTCTCTGTTTTTCCTGCAGAAAATCTTCCGGAGGTTGGTTCACATTTTTCTTCTTCGACTGTGCCTATCATAGTTTTTGCAAATTCTATGGAACTTTCAATATCCATTGCTTCATTTTTTTTATCGTAAGTACCTTTAACTGGGTTGTATTTGGATTCATGGGCAAAATCGAAATATTCGTCTTCAATATTAGATTTCGCGTTGAATATGGCATTCTTCGCGGTTTCATCAATTTTATCAATATTAGTTGTATAAGAAAAGCCCATTTTCCCATCTAAAATTACCCGTACGCTTATTCCGTAGGTAATTTCTTCTTTTGCAAAACTAATTTCATTCCGCTGGATGTCCACATCGATACTTTTTTCTCTTTCCATATACACTTCTGCATAATCAGAATCTTTTAAAGCAAGATTTAACGCACGTTCTGCAGTATTTATCATTTAAGATCTCCTGTTATGTTATTTAACATCTTAATAATATTACTCATTTAAAATGAATTTTTCAATTGCTTCTGCAGCCCCATCACCGTAGGCCTTTTTTGTTACATAATTAGCATTTTCTTTAAGTTCCTCATCGGCATTTGAGACAGCAACTTTGAACCCTGCAACTTCCAGGAACTCAAGATCGTTTTCACTGTCGCCTATTGCAAGTATTTCACGGGTGGTGATGCCAATATCTTCTGCAATGATTTTAAGTGATTTTCCCTTATTAATTAAAGGGTCTGTAATGTGTATTGCAAATTTAGTGTCATATACCACAACATCAAAATTTTTTACAGTCTCTTTTACAGTATTTACATCAATTTCACGTTTTATTGCAATTTCAGATAATCGCATATCTGAGAATTCTGTTTTTTCCACATCATACCTTGATTTTAAAAATTCATAGGCAGGTATGCATTTTTCAATGTCACCAAGAACTAAATTCTTTTTTGTGGTATATACAACTCCTCCATTTTCACAGACTATTCCACCCGATGTACCTACCATTGTAGATACCATTTTAGCTGTGCAGAGTACATTTCCAGTTACTAATATAACAGGATAGCCTGCATCTTCTGCTTTTCGCAGTGCATTTATTGCATTTACACATATTTCCCTATTTTTATCGGTAATGGTACCGTCTATGTCTACAGCAATTGCTTTCACTCTGACATTACTCCAATTATTTAAAATATTGAATTGGAAACCTGAAAAAATCAGGTTCTTTGAGATAATTAAAGATTTTAACTATAATCCTGATCCATATCTAAATGCTATGTTGCATGTACCTTCTTTACTGACCATACATGCGCCGATTGGGTTCATAGGATTGCATTCTTTCCTGAAAAGTTTGCACTGCTCTGGTCTTGCAATTCCCCTCAGAATTGGACCGCATATGCAGCCAGTTGGGACTTTTTCACCCTGTTCTACTTGAATATCAAATCTTTCCCTTGCGTTGGAATCTGCGAATTCATCCTTTATTTCATAGGTAGAGTCAGGAATCTCTGGAAAACCTCTCCATTCTTTATCTTTAATATAGAAAACTTCATCCATAAGCTCTTGAGCTTTTATATTTCCTTCTTCTCTAACAGCTCGCTTGTATTCATTTTGAACTACAGCTTTGCCTTCATCCATCTGTTTTAATATCATATAAATTGCAATCAGGACATCAAGTGGATTAAAGCCTGCAACAACTTGGGGAATGCCATATTTTTTAGAAAATAGTTCATAAGGTTCTGTTCCGATTATTGTTGAAACATGTCCGGGTTCTATAAGGGCATTTAAGTTTACTTCCCCTGATTCAATTAAAAATTTGAGTGCAGGAGGTATTAACCTGTGACATGATAGGATTGAAAGGTTTTTTGGAAGTCCTGCAACTATTTCTGCTGCAGTGGTAGGTGCAGTGGTCTCAAAACCTGCTGCCATAAATACGACATCGTTATCAATCTTTTCTGCAATTTCAACCGCATTGTTTATTCCATAAACTATTCTTACATCAGCACCTTCAGCCTTTGCATCTGCAAGTGTCCCTGTTGTTCCAGGAACCCTCAGCATGTCTCCAAATGTTGTGATGGTAACGCCTTTTCGTGCAAGATACAGGCATTCATCAACTTCTATTGAAGGTACACAACAGACAGGGCACCCAGGACCTGCTACTATTTCTACCTCTTTTGGAATCAATGATCTTATTCCATGCTGCATTATTGTATGTTCATGTGAACCACATACGTGCATTATTTTAACGGGCCTTGAAATGTTTTCAATGCGTTCTACTATTTCTTTAGATAGATTTTTCATGATGTCACCTTGATCTGTTTTCGTTGTTAATTTGAAATTAAATTATTTTTGTTGTATATTATTCCTCATTAAATCCTTTGATTAAACAGTGAATTTAAGGATATTCATTAGTCAATGACTTTAAATTAAACAATTTAGTTTATAGTTCATATATTGTTAATACATTGTTATATAATTGATGATTGCTTATTTTTATTGAATTTTAATGGGAAGTCTGGGAGTATTTAACTAAATAAAAAGCATTGATTATTCGAAATTATTTGTGTGGTGAGATAATAGTTTCATTTCATTAATTTTACATTTACGACATATTTATCAAATGATAATAATTAAAAATCATTTATATAAGATTGTAATAAATACAAATTGATTATTCTAGTTTGTATAGATCAAATTAATTGAATAATAGAATTATCAAAAAATTTATTATTACAAATGACAAAAAAATTAATACGAAAAAGTAAATATGGCTGTTTGAGGTAACTAATAGTGGAAATGATCTTATGGCTTTCTATAGATAAATTAGGGTTTAATAATAAGAATGGGTACTTATTTATGAATTTACGGGATCATCTGTTTTCAATTTACAGAGCTCGGAGAAATTCAAGCGTTACAATTAAATATCTATATTATTTAAATTAGTTTAGAAGCCATTTTTAGATAGTCATAATAACCTTTAGGATTATAAATATCGGTAGGTAGTATGAAAGTTGCAGTGGTCGGATTGGGAACAGAAGGTAAAAATGCTGTAAAATCCCTTATTAATTATGGATATAAAGTTTATGCTTCTGATATGCAAAAAAATGTGGAATTAAAATATAACTCTGCTGTAGATCTTGATCTTGGATATCATGATTTTGATAAGATAAATTCTGCAGATGCAGTAGTTTTAAGTCCAAGCTTGTGGAGTAGCAAGATCGGTGAAAAAATAAGATCTCATAAAAAGTCTTTATCGGACGTTTTGGCAGATCATAAATCTATTTTTACAATAGGGGTAACAGGAACTAATGGTAAAACAACCACATGTTTCATGATTAAGGAAATACTTGAAAAAGCAGGGTTTAATGTACTTCTAGGCGGAAATGCTGGTGGAGGATTTGGAGGATACACAAAACTCATACTTGAAACTTCTAAACAAAAATGTGACATTTTAATAGTTGAAGTTTGTGACATGACCCTGGATTTTTGCTCTTATGCATTTGATTTTGACCTGGTGGTTGTAACCAACATAGGGCATGATCACATGGATTTCCACAATTCTCTTGAGAACTACAGAAGCTCATTAGGTAGATTTTTAAAGGGAAAAACAGCCATATTAAATGGACAGGATGAATTTTTAGCAGGAATTAAAGATTATCCTGATGAAACGTTCTTTTTTGGAAATGGATATAGGGATCTTAAATTGTTCGGTGAATTTAACCTTCAAAATGCTGCGGCAGCCGAAAAGGTTGCGCAGTTTTTGGAGATTCCGCAGAACGATATTGACAACGCCTTAAGTGAATTTAGAGGTGTTAATGGAAGGTCAGAAACCCTTAATTTATTGGGATGTAATTTTGTGGTTGGAAAAACAGATAATGTTGATGCAACTGCAGCAGTATTTAATGAGTTAAAATTTAATGTGGCTATAATTGGCACGCCCCGAAGAAATGAAACCTGTAGATATGAAATTTTAAAGGAAATAGTCAAAGCTGATCCAGAAACTGTAGTTCTATTTCCTGGATTAGACAATACAACTGATATTGCATTTGAAAAATTAAAAAATGAAGGTTATACTGGAACTGTTAAAATAATAGAAGATACATCAGACGTTATTGACTTTGCAGTGGAGTGCAGTGAAAAATGTAAAAATATATTTATAGGTGGAAATGGCCAAACTAAACTTATAGAAATACAGGAAAGACTACGGAGATTGACAAAGGATGATACAGTGATTAGGGGCAAAAAAGTACTGATAATAGGCGCAGGAAACGCAGGAAGGCCTGCGGCACATCTTTTAAACTACCTTGGCAATGAGGTCATTATTTCTGACATTAAAGAATTTGAACAGTTACCAAAAAAAGCCAGAAAAAGAATTGAAGAGCTAAAAGAAAAAGGAATAGCTGTAGAACTCGGATCCCATGTAAATGAACATGCAATGTGGGCAGATGTTGTTTTTGTTTCTCCAAATGTTCCTAAAAATTCTGAAATTCGACAATTTATTAATGAGTGTGAAGAAAACTATGAAATTCTGGAGATTGGTACAAGGGATATTGGAAAGATGATAAACTCTCTTATAAAGATCCCTATGATTGGAATAGCAGGAACAGACGGCAAAACTACAACCACAAATATGACTAATTATACCTTATCTGATCAGTATAAAACTTTATTTTTCTCATCATTGCAAAATTCACTTGTTATTGAAGGTTTAGTTGATTTTATAGCTGAAAATGGAACTGTAAATAAAGATTTTGCAGTATTTGAACTTCCTCATGGTACTATAAGAATGTTAGACGGACTTGAAATTTGTGCAGGAATTTTAACTAATCTTACACCGGATCATATGGATGAATTCAATACTTATGAAGAATATGTTGAGAGAAATGTAGCCATAAAGGATCTACTCCATAAAAATGGAATTTTAATTGCAAATGGTGATGATCCAATAATAAGCATACTGGGCCCTAAATTTGATAAAGAAGTTATTTATTATGGGTTTAATGAGCCTAGAACTGTTGTATGTGAAGGTAAAACTTATCATCATAAAAATAATATTGACTTTGATATTTTGGCAGAGGATGTGGAGCTTAAGGGCCTTAATGGTTCTGAATTTACCATTAAGACCAGAACTATTCCAACAGTAGTTTGTAAAAATTGTGGTAAGGTATACTGTAGCTGCGGTAATTTTGAAAGGAAGTATAGAGATCCTTGTAATATAAGAATAAAAATTAAATCACCAGGTGCATGTAATATAGAAAATGCAATGGCCGCATTTGCTGTGGATATGATTTTAGACTTTGATTTAGATTATATTAAAGATAAAATGGAAAGTTTTTCAGGAGTAGCCGGAAGATTTGAGAAAATTGACTTAATCAACGGTGTAAATATATTCATGGACGCAGCTCATAATCCTGAAGCTGCAGAACGTCTTTTAGAGGGTATGGCTCTTGAAGGAAAGCTTATAATATCTGTGGATAATCCAGATACACTTACAGTTCGTGATAAATTTAAGATGGGCACAGTACTTGGAAAGTATGCTGACGTGGTTATTGCAAGTGCAAAGAATGAAACTACTGAAGTAGTAGATCTTGAAGCAGCCGAGACAGTAGTGGATGGTGCTGATGGTATAGAAACATACCAGACAACTAATGTTGCAGATTCAATACTTAAAGCATTGGAAATTGCAAAAGAGGGAGATACAATAATTCATATAGGTCCTGGTGTCGTTAATGCATACGACAATGTGAAATCTGAGATATATAAAGGTATTAAAGAGTATAAAGATAAAACTTGAATTTCAGTGAACCAGATAAACGGATTTATTTTTATGAAAAAACAAGAATTCAGAGTAGTGGTTATCGGCGGCTGCGGAACTGTGGGAAGTTTAATGGCAAGAGTTTTAAAGGATAACGGTGCTGATGTTACAGTATCTGATCTTTCAACAGACAGTCCACAGATAGATACTCTTAAAGAAGAAGGGATTAAACTTAATCTCGGAGAACATGACGAGAATATCCTAAAAAATGCAGATGCAGTTGTAGTTGCTCCAAGTTTACTTAAAAATAGCAAACTGATTGGAAAAATAAAAAGCGTTACAGATGCCGATATAATAAGTGTAGATGAAGTTTTAAGCACCTGTAAAGTTGATAAACCTGTAGTTGGAATAACAGGTACAAACGGAAAGACCACTACAACATGGATGCTTAAAAATATATTAAATCGCAGCGGATGTAAAACCCCTGAACATAAACTGGAAATGCAGGGAAATACCGAATTAATACCTTCTTTTCAGGCAAGGCTTGATGGAGACATAGCTGTTTTAGAAATAGGCACACATGGAAACCATGATGAAATTAAAAATTGTGCCATTAAATCTGAAGTGAATATAGGAATTATGACCAACATCTCTAAGGATCATTTAGGGTCCCACAGTTTTCAGGATTATATAAACTGCAAAAGAGAAATTGTAGATGTTGCTAATTGTTTGATTTTCAATGCAGATGACCCTGTAGTAACTGGTTTTAGCAGGGAAACATCCCATAAAATCTTGTTTTATGGAATTGAAGATGTAGATTTTGAAATAGAAGCTTATCCTGAAGTAAGGGAATGTCCTGTATGCGGAAAAGAACTTGGATATTCTACGCATTACTTGGGTCATCTGGGCGTTTATAAATGTTCTTGTGGATTTAAACGTCAAGAACCTGATGTTAAAGCTTTTGATGTAAAGAATAACTCTTTTAAACTGGTTATAGGATCAAATACGGCTGAAGTTAAACTCAAACAGGCAGGCATTCACAATGTTTATAATGCCCTTGCCGCAGCAAGCGGAGCTTTGGCACTTAATATTGATTTTAATGATATTGTAAATGGAATTGAAACTTTTGAAGGAGTAAAAGGGAGATTTCAAAAAGTCGACATTGGAAAACAAATAATAATAGATTACGCGCATAATCCTGCAGGTGTTAAAGCAATAATTCAGACATTAATTCTGGAGAAACCAGAAACCTCAAGATTAATTGTTGTAAATACTGTATCCTCTGAAAGTGGAATTAATGGAGATATAGAAATAGCAAAAATATTAAAAGATGCAGATGTTATAATAGTAGCATCGAATGCTAGTAGGAAAGCTTCATCTGAGATTAATGTTAATAACCATGTTATATTAACAGAATCCAGTAAAACGGGTTCTAAAATCGGAACTTTAGGTGCAAGCAAGGCACAAGTAGAGGAGAGCTTAAATTTAGCAGTAAACGAAGCGACAAAAGATGATATTATTCTTATAATAGGGGAAGGGGGAGTTAAATATTCTGCAGAAATACTTGGGAAATTCAAAAATTAACATAGCTATACTTATTTTACTGGCACTGGCCATGTATCCATTTGGAAATATTGTGGGAAGTTATTGTCCACAACAAGGGCCAACAGAAATCACTGCTTTGAGTGTAGGGGATACAGTTATAGCTGGAAATCAGATTACAGATGATAGTAAAATCAGGAAGGTCCCTTTACTTTATCATCCTGAATATTTAGGTTATTATATAAGTAACATGGAATTTTTAGATGTTATTGATGCGGTGGTTACTGGTACGGTTAAGACGCCAACTGATCAGCTTACAAGTGGCGGTATATCAAAAGAAGGAGCTGCACAGGGATTCACCGGTCCTGGAATTTTAGCAGTCACAGATAATAAATTGACTGTTACTTATCCGGGTAATTTTGTTTATGGATATAAAACTCCTTATACATTTGGAGTTAAGACAAATGACGGCTTGAAAATAATGGAAGGAAAAAATACTATAAAAGTGGTGCCTTACGATCAGATCAATAATGGGACTGTACCTCATAATTATGTAAGTGCAACTGCCATTAAAGACTGGTATAAAAGCGCTGATAATGGGGATAGTATGGCACTGGATTATGCAATTTCAAGATTCAACGATGGAAGGAATTTAGTCACACCCGCGGATATTCAGTCTTTCTTTGGAGCTAATGTGCTGGATTATATGGAAAGCTATCCTTCAGGAAGGCCTATAGAGGTGTATACAACATCTGTGACTGAAAAAGTCATTGGAACTGGGGCAGATACAGTTGGTTATTATGCGGAGTATGATAATGCACGGAGGGCATATAATGCGCATTCATTTGCAGAGGCATGGGATGGAACTATAATTCCGCCCCATACTACTTCATCAGGAAAAGAAACCGTGGGATTTGTAAGAGTCCCTGATCCTAAGGCTCCTGGGGGCTGGGCATCTCATGGAACTTGTCCTGCTGCAAGATCACTGAGGGCTGCATCATCTGCCGCAGGATTGGGACTTCCGGCTGGCCTGCAATGGGGAGAATATGCAATGAAAATTGGATATAACCCTGCAACAGACGTAACAATTACAAATACTAAGGATTACCCAATTAAAATAGTAATGTGGACTGAAGGGTCTGGAACAGGTATGCACATATACAGTAAGGTCATTGAACTTGTTCCCAATTGATTTAAAGGAATAATATAAAATTTCCTTTTTTTTCTCTTTATGACTTTTAAATTTCATATTTCCAGATTTAATAGAATAAATAACTGATTTGTAATATAAATGTGATTTGAATGGTATCAGCAATTATAACTGCGGCAGGCAGAAATAGGCGGATGAGGACTGATTTAAAATCTCGCGGAATGGAAATTAGACATAAACTTCTTCTCAGCTTCCGTGGAAATCCTATAATATTACAAACGCTTCAAAATACTTTAAATGCAGGTGTAGATGAATGTATCATTGTCTTGGGACACTTCAGCGATGAAATAATATCAGTACTGGATGAATTTGACGATGAAAGAGTGAAGATAGTTATAAACCCTGAAATTGATGTTGAATTATCGGAATCTCTTTTAAATGGAGTTAAAAAGGCCAAAACTAATTTTTGCCTTTGTATCGCGGCGGATCAACCTACTGTATCTGCTGAGACTTTTAAAAATATTATAGGCGGGGTATTTAATGGCCAGGAACCAGAAAATACAGTTTCAATTCTTGCAAGGGGAAAATCCGGATATTTAGATACGGCAGAAGGCCTTGGAATGCCCTTTGCATGCCACGTTGATATTTTAAAGAA
The DNA here is from genome assembly GCA_002509665.1 of Methanobacterium sp. UBA8. GTDB lineage: Archaea > Methanobacteriota > Methanobacteria > Methanobacteriales > Methanobacteriaceae > Methanobacterium_D. Next base: position 9,112 of record DADN01000125.1, on the reverse strand, counting down.
ATATTTAACTGAAAATAAGGATAATTTGAACCCTATTTTGAGGAAAATGGTTAAAGAAGGTATTAAACTTTACGGAGTCCCTCCTCATGATGATACAGAACTTTTAAATATCAATGAGTATGAAGATTATCTCAATATCCTGGAAAAAAACACTTCTGGTTAATTAACATTGTATCACGAATATTATAGTGAATGACTCAATATTTTTGACGCTATTTAATAAAATAATTTGCTTATGTGATTTGAGAAATTTCCTCAACTTAAAAATGTAAATTTAATTTCCACTTAAATTTATAAGTTTAAAAAGTTACGTCATTCACTATATTTTTAATTATCAAAACCAAATAATATAGTGGTGCCTGAATGTTTCACGCGACAGATTTATCCAAAGGATTGAAGCTTTATTTTCCTATTTTTGCTGTTTTTGTAGCAGTGTTTTCAACAATTTTATACATTTATTCTCCTTTATTTACATATACTTCAATTGACAGTGTTAGGTTTACTTTGACTGCAGTAGTTGAAGGTGAAGCCACTATTATTGCTTTAGTTGTAACATTGAGTCTAATAGTTCTCCAACTTACAGCTTCTTCTTATTCTACACGAGTTATAGATATATTTAAAAAATCTCCTGCAATATGGATAGTTGTAGGGGCATATATCGCTGCTATTGGCTATGCATTAACTGTACTGTATTTTATAGACTTTATTTATTTTAATAATATTTTATACTTTGATATTGTAATATGGACTGCTTATTTCCTTGCTATTTTTGCTTTGGGTTCATTAATACCTTATCTTTTTGGATCTATTGAGATTATGAAATCTTCAACGGTAATAGATAGATTTGCCGAAAGGATAACCCGTGAAAATATTTTAGCCGGTGTACAGGAATCTGAAAAAATCATTGGTAATGATTCAAATGATATTAGCTATTCTTACATTTATTCAGATATAATGCGGCCGGTTATTGATACTGAAAGCGATCCAGTACAGCCAGTAATTGATATTATACACAGCTCCATGATGAAATACGATTATGGAACAATGAGGTATGGATTGAATGTGCTGGAAAACTATATGATTGATACACTTAAAAATGGAAGATTTGAACGGGAAGATGGGATCGTAGTAAAGCACATATTCACGCATCTAGAAAAAGTTGGAAAATTAGCAGCAAGCCGTGATGACGAAGACTCTGTCATGGAAGTAATAATTACAATATATCTAATTGGGAAAACTGCAATGGAAAATAAAATGGAGAGTGTAGTGGGTGAAGCAGTTAATTCAATTAAAAACATTGGCAGACTGGCTATAAATCGAGAGATGATTGATATAAGAACAGCGGCAACTGATCTGATAGGAGAAATTGGCAGAGGCACTGCTCAAAATAAACTTGATTTTGCAACCAGCGTAGCTGTTAATTCACTTGGAATTATTGGTATAGAAGCTGCTAAGCATGCGGAGCGTGGACTGGAAGAAACAGTTTGGATGGGAGGAACCATCTATGGAATCGGGAAGTTGGCAATAAATCAAAAATTGGAGCAGTCGGTTTCCAGTGCAGTAAATTCCATGGGGAATATGGGGAGATATACAGCAAGAAATGATCTCCCTAAAACTACCATAAGGATCGTGAATTATCTTTCTAATTTGGGCATAGTTGCTCTAGAATCTGAATTTAGCAAAAATACAAATGATATAGCTGAATATTTATGGGAAATTGGAAGAATAGCTGTATGGAGCGAATTAAGCGTTTTGGCTGCCCATAGTATATTAAAACATGCCAAAGAATCCCTTGAAAATATAAGAAAAAGGGCAAAGGAACTGGAGGTTAAAGAAACAAGCTTAGCTGCACAGTCCTCCTTAGAAAAAATTAATAAACTGATAAAGGAAAAAAAAATTATCCATGATGAAAGAAAGAATATAAAAGTTATTTAATTAGATCCATGAATTAAGAACATGTCAATTTTATAAAATGTACAAAATATCCATATTTTTTTATATTAAAATAAAAAAATAAGGATAGCTCACTTATTTTTCTAAACTGTCTTCTAACGTCTCAAATCGTTCCTGTAGCTCTTCTTCTGCTTTTCCAAGCTTGGTTACCAGTTTTAGTATGTTGTCCATCCAGACCATCATCATTTCCTGATCTGCCACATTTTTGTATTTTTCCATTTTTGCATCCAGTTCTTTAGCCTCATCCAATATTTCAAATATTTTTGTTTCGGCCATCTAATCCCCCTAAGCAGTTACTTATTGAGTTATTATTTCATAGATACAAGTGCAGTTACAACGCACCCTATATTTTCGCCGTTCATGCCCACAATTACTTCTTCTTCTTTTATACCTGCAAATTTCCTTGAGCCACTGCATCCAAGGGTGAAATTAGCAGTATTTTGGGTGAACGGACCAGCCACAGCATCAGCACATACTGACTGAATTCCTGAAAAGCTTGCTTCTACTCTTCCTCCGCGGGTATAAACCATAGCCTGAGCAAGTTTCATTGCCTGAGCAGGTTTACATATCACTACAATTACATCTGGATCAAATTTAACGTTCTCGAGAGGTGCATAGATTATAGCTTTCATCATAGGGTCTATTTTTGGGATATCTTCCATTGTACGTTTTGCAGATCCTAAACTTTTGAATCTGCCCAAGCTTTGATAAAATTCACCAGTTTTTATCTTCTCTGGAGTTTCCATAAGTCCAATAGCAGCTGATCCACCTTTACACAGTTGTTCTTCGCTTGTTGCATAGAACGCAGCGCCTTGAGCTGCCTTTTGAACCATTTCACAGTGCCTTATATTTTCATCTATTTTTTCTATTCCCTCTGGAATGTCTTCTTCCCTTAAAATGAATTTTATTGCCACTGGAGATTTATCTAAATCCAGTTTTTCTTTAAGTTCCCTTGATATCATATCGTATCCTTCTACTTCGCAAGTGCCTTCTGCCATGTTTTTCACCGTTTTTATTATATTATTTAAATTATTTATTTCTATTTAAAATTCTCTTTAAAATATAATATGAGTAAAGAATAATATAGATTTTTGTTTAGTTTAAGGACGTATATGGACATATTTGAATAATTAAAAATAGTAAACATCAATAAATTGTAAATCAATATTAATTAATGTGGTATTTAGATATTAATAACATTTTAAAAGAAAAAAGGGTTTATAAAACTTTAGTATATTATATGATTCTGTTATAAAATTATGAAAAAAAGCATATTTGAATAAAATAAATAATTTTAAGCTGATTTAATTCCGTTAACCAGCTCTTCAATCTTATTTTTAACATCAGAACTATCTTCAACTACAGTTCCAGTCACGACGATATCTGCACCTGCTTTTGCAACTTTTGCAGCTGTTTCTCCATCGCGTATTCCTCCTCCGACAATTACAATTATATCCGTCATTTTTTTGACTGCTGCAATCATCTGTTCAGGAATATGTTCATTAGCTCCAGAACCCGCTTCGAGATAGATCAGTTTCATTCCAAGGCATTCTGCGGCCATTGCATATGCTACAGCTAAGTCTGGTTTGTTCCTTGGGATTAATTTAGCATCTCCAACCCATCCAACTGTTCCACCAGGTTGAATAACAAGATATCCCATTGGGAGAATTTCTATTCCCATTTTTTTAATGTTAGGGGCTGCTAAAGCTTGAGCGCCTATTATCCAGTAGGGATTTGTTGAATTTAAAAGGCTCATAAAAAATATAGCATCTGCATGTTTGCTTACACCGCTTATATTACCTGGAAAAAGAATAACAGGAACATCGATATTTTCACTCAGCGCTTTTGCAGTTGCGTCGAGCTCTTCAGGTTCTGTTGTGGATCCGCCAAGCATTATCCCATCACTGCCGCCTGTAATTGCTTCTTTAGCTATTCTGACAGCTTCTTCAGGGCTCTGCTCTTCTGGATCTAAAAGTGTTAAATGTAATTTATGATCCTCAAGTGTAGTTCTAATGTAGTTTTCGACATTCATTAGTATCATCAAGAAAATAGTTAATTAAGTTAAATAGATGTTATAAATATAAATGGGAGGTAGAACCTCGAAAATCTTCGATTTTCTTTAAACCTCCAAATTGAACTTTAAGGAATTTAGTTATCCCCTTGGTTCTTTAGCTTTTGGTCTTAGACCTTTGTATCCGCACTTCCTGCATACTTTTGCAGTTGGTGGGTTTCTTGCGTTACATTTTAAGCATATTTTGATATTGAATATTCTATTTTCTGCTTCTTCAAATCTAGCCATTATTAGCCTCCTTTATCATCTGTTTTAACACAGTTTAAAATTGAGTTCTTGATATACTCGTTAGTTTATTTTTATATAAATATATTTTTAACTTATATATTCATTTTGAATTTCTACAACTTCTAAACTGCTTTTAGCTTTAGAATAACTTTCTAAAAGCTCTTCATTGAGCGTTAGAAAATGTGGTCCCCACTTGAACCCCGACATAATATCGGTAGCTATATCTTTAAATCCAATTATATAAAAACTTGCTGCAATTGCTTCAGCAGTAGATAATATACATGGCTTTCCATAATTGGTGGGATTTGCAGCAATCATGAAAGGCAGTGATCTGCTGTTTTTACCTGTTTTTATTCTATAAGGAACTTTATTTAACCTTTTCCAGGAGCAATCAAGCCCTACAAGCCCTCTTTCCATTACTGTCTCCCTATCTTCAACAGATAATGATTTTGGGGAGTATGGATCTAAAACAATTGCACCGGTAGGTAATTGATTTAATTTTGTGACTACTTTAACTTTTCCCTGTTTTCCAAGTTTGACTGTAGTACATTTTTTTCTGTCGCACTCTTCTGCGTGATAAACAACGATTTTCATTTTCAAAACACATTTAATATTATTTTAATTAATAGTTATTTTTATTTTAAATTATTCAAAAACAAAAGACATTACTAGTTATGATTTTTTGTTATATTAAATTTACCATCATTTGGTTGTGTTAGGTAAATCATTCAGATTTTATTTAAGATAAATTTATAATTTTGGAAGTACTTATTATTACTATAGCGCTTTAATTGAAGGGTATATTTGTAAATTATCTGGCAGAAAAAGAAAATCTTGAGGATAAGGTGAATACAGATGGCAAATAATAAAACAAAAATTATTGCAGAACTTGGAAAACAGGAATTTTTTATTATAAGGGAGTTTAATGCGCCACGTGAAATTCTTTTTAAAGCATTTACTGATCCGAAGCTTTATGTGCAGTGGATTGGGCCAAGGGGACTTAAAACTAGTCTTGAAACATTTGAATCGAAAAACGGCGGTTCATGGCGATATATTCAAAAAGATCCAGAAGGAAATGAGTTTGCATTTCATGGGGTAAATCATGAAGTTGCAGCTCCGGAGAGGATTATTGGTACATTTGAATTTGAAGGGCTCCCTGAAAAAGGACATGTTATCCTTGAAAAAACTATATTTGAGACGTTATCTGGTGGCAGAACAAAGATGACATCGCAATCTGTCTTCCTGACGATTGAAGATCGTGACGGAATGCTCCAGTCAGGTATGGAAGAAGGAGTTAATGATTCGTATAATCGTTTAGATGAGTTATTGGAAGAAATGAAAAAATAATTTCGTTTTATACAAAAAATAGCTAAAGTAAGTTACAAAACGGATCTTTCATGCTCAACAATCCTTGATACAATGCTTTTTGAATTTTTAAGATCTTCTATATCATAATAGCGGCCGCCAGATGCAAGTGCAAGTTCCATATTCATATCTCGCCCGTATTTGACTGATCTTTCAAAATTAACAATGATGGTGTGTATGTCATTTTCTTTTAAGTCTGCAGCAATTTTCAGGGCATCCTGAGCTGGCCCTTCTTTAATACCTACATTGGGCATACCGTCTGTTAGTACCAGCATCATTGGAACGAATTCATCATTAACTTTTTCCTTTTTAAGAAGTTCTAATCCTTTTTTAAGGCCTGCTGCGAGGGGAGTGGTCCCTCCAACACGTATATTATCAACTTGTTCTTTAAAAGAAGATGCTCTTCTTGTTGTTGGGATTATAACTTCAGCTTCTTGACCTTTAAACCCAATAACACTTATTTTATCATTATGGCGGTTAATATCTTCAATCAACTGATTTAAAATACCTTTAATTTTATTTGCTTTCCTTTGTGAAAACATGGATCCACTTATATCTACCACGAGGGCTATTGATGCTCTTGCACCATGTTTCCTAACTTTATGGCGTATATGCTCATTTTTAACATTGATACTGCCGTCTGATTTAATAGCAGCAGCCCTTAAAGTCGCATCTATTGCAATATCATTTGAAACATTTTTGGGAATTCTGCTTTTTATATACTTCCCTTTCTGAGTTTTTGAATCAACCCTCTTTCCATACAACCTGTTCTTTTTTTTACCCTTCATTTTAAGGAGCTTTTTTATATCAATCTCCTCATCATCGGAATCTACAGAAGTTCCTTCTTCTTCAATACTTTTTAACATAGTTCCTTTTTTTTCTTCATCCGGATTTTCCGGCTGTTCAAAAGGAGCAGGGGCAGCGCCTACATTGTCTTGTTCTTCAGGGGGTTTATCTTCGTTATTTTCTTCCTGATTCTCTTCAATATCAGAATCTAAATTACCAGAATCATCATTTTGTTCTTCTTGGGATTGATTGTCACTGCTGCTGTCTTCATCATCCTGATTTTCTTCAGTTTCAGGATTTGAATCATCAGTATTATCATTATCTTGCTCTTCTTGGGTTTGGTCTTCATCTTCTTTTTGTTCGTCCTCTATATCTGAAATTGCTTTTTCCATTTTTTGTTTAATCTTTTTTTGATCATAAGATTTTTGAAGTCTTTCTCCAAGTACAAGCATCATAGCCTCTTCAACATCATTGTAATCAACTTTTAAATGTTTATTGTAAGCAGCAATAGTTTTTGACGTTTTGAGTATTGCAATATCTGCTCTGTGTCCATCAACACCCATATCAACACAGACATGTGCTATTATTTTCATTAGTTCTGGAGAAACATTAACATTCTTGAGTAAATCTCTAGCATTTAAGATATTATCCAGTATTTCTTTTTGCGGCACTTCGAATTTTCTTTTAAAAGCTGTAGGATCTCTTTCAAATTCTTCTCTTCTGGCCATTATTTCAACACGGTCTTCTATATCCATGATGCTGTGTACAATGATATGCAGCCCAATTCTATCAGAAAGCTGCGGCCTGAGCTCACCTTCGGCAGGGTTCATTGTTCCAACCAGTATAAATTTGGAAGGATGAGATACAGAGATTCCCTCTCTTTCTACGACATTTATTCCATATGCAGCGGCATCTAACAGGACATCTACTAAATTATCGTCAAGAAGGTTAATTTCATCAATATAAAGTATATTTCTATTGGCTTCTGCCAGTATTCCAGGTTCTAAAGCTCGAGTACCTTCCTTTAATGCTTTTTCAATATTTATTGATCCAACTACACGATCTTCTGTAGAACCAAGTGGAAGTTCTACTACTCTCATTTTTTTCTCTTCAATTTCTGCATTGTCTGATTTGCATGTATCACATGCAGATTCTTCATCATCAGGATCACAGTTAAATGGGCACCCTTTCACGACTTTTAGGGAGGGTAAAAGGTCTGCAAGTGCTCTCACTGCGGTAGTTTTACCTGTACCCTTATCTCCTTTAATAAGGACCCCGCCGATCCCCGGATTTATAGCATTTAATATAAGTGCTTTTTTCACGTTTTCCTGACCTACAATTGCTGAAAATGGAAAAATAAGGTTTTTCAATAGTCTCACCGTTTGATATTGTGAAATAATTTTAATTTATTAAATTAGAACTTTCGTTAGTATTAATACATACTAATTTGATCCATAAATACATTATCAATAATATTTTTTAACCTGCAACTGGCAGTTATTTAGAAATTTAAGGAAAAACAGGGTTGAATTGATTTATCATAAATAATAAATAATACCGATTACATAAGCAGAATTGGTGATTAATATGTGTACAGTTGGAGGGCCAATGGCTGATATTAAACTGAAAAAGCTTAAAACAAAAAGATATCGATGCAAAGATTGTGGAAACGAGTTTAAAGGAATTGGAAAAAGAGTAGTATGTCCATCATGTCAGTCAGACAACGTAGAAGCATTAGAATAACTGGAGAGGAAATTTTATTTTTAATGGGAGAATCTGGAGAACTGGGCATATTAAAGGCTGGAGAAAAAAAGCAGATATTTATAGGTACGCCTGATAAAGAAGAGATAGTTGCTTTTCTGGAGCCAGAGGATATAATTGCAGTTTCTGCATTTGAAAATAGTAAAAAAGCAGAAAAAGGAATAAGGAGTATGCTTTATTTACTTAGAGAAATGAATTTTCCAATAGTGGTTCTTCCAGAAAATCATCCAACTTCCAGAAGGCTTCCGATGGTTGTAGCAGTAGGAGACCGTATTAATTTGAGTTGTAATATAGTTCCGGGTACTCATCCAGAACAGGATATATTATGTGCATGTGATGATCTTTCAGATACACAAATAACAGCATCGAAAGATGGTGTTGAAGTTGAAGGGACTGTTAAAAAATTCAAAATTGAAAAATTTTGAATATAAGAACAACCAATCTAAATAACTCTTTTTTAGCTGATTTTAATAACCATTAGTTTAATATAACATAAAATACTTAGATTTAGATCAATATGTCAATTTACGAATTTTACACCATTTTTGGACAAATAGTGTTTATTGCGGGTATTTTTATTTTAAGTCTGCTCTCTATAGCACTTATCCTTGGACGGATTCTTATAAAACAGGAAAGACTTATTTTTCCCAGGTTACTCCTGTTTACTATAGATGTGTTTTATGGTTTGTTTAAAAAGTTTGCTGGAAATGTTGGTCTGGATGAGAAAATTGTTGATCAGATGGGTGTTGAGGTAAGAAATAAAGTTAATGAAAAGGCATTTAACCAAATAGATAACAAAGACAAGATTTTGATACTTCCTCACTGCTTGAGAAATCCGAAGTGCGAGGCAAAACTTGATGCAACGGGTCTTCACTGCACTGACTGTAATCGGTGTGTAATAGGTGTTTTAAAAAATAAGGCAGAAGATCAGGGATATGGCGTGTTTAT
>DADN01000199.1 GCA_002509665.1 Methanobacterium sp. UBA8 | reverse complement strand
TATTCCGATAAGTATATATTATAGTTATCAAATATTATGGGTTACAGATAGTATGATATGCGTAATAGTTAGGGTTGAAGAAAATGTCGAAGAGATTTTCTGAACTCCAAAAATCAGAGATTTTTAGAGGTTAAATCATGAATTCATTTGAAGATTTAAAAGAAACAGCACAAAATTTTATTGGTCTACTGCTTGCAGGCGATTTTACATCTGCCGCCAGTAAATTCGATGAACAGATGAAAATTGCCTTAAATGAGGCCAAATTACAAGAAATATGGATAAATGCAATAGGGGAAGCAGGAGCTCTACTGCAGATAAATACGCCGAAGACAGCCGAAGTAGAAAGTTACAGGATTGTTACTATTCCATGCAGTTTTCAAAGATCTATAATTGATGTACAGATGGCTTTTAACAAAGAGGGTCAGATCAGCGGGTTAAATTTTATTCCAACAAGTATGGAATATCATGCACCTGACTATGTTGAAAAATCTACGTTTCATGAGGTTGATGTGACTATTGGTGAAGGTAAATGGGCACTGCCTGGAACTTTAACAGTACCTGACAGTTCTGGACCTTTTCCCGGCTTAGTACTGGTACATGGTTCCGGTCCAAATGATAGAGACGAAACAATTGGCCCCAACAAAATATTTAAAGACATTGCGTGGGGTTTAGCTTCAGAAGGCATTGCGGTGCTTCGATATGATAAAAGAACTTTCGTACACGCCAAAAAGTTAACACCTGATCTGGTGGATGAAATGACTGCTAAAGAAGAAGTAATAGACGATGCACTGCTTGCCGCTGATCTAATGCGCAAAACAGAAGGCATAGATCCTAAACGTGTATTTTTACTTGGACATAGTTTGGGAGCCACGCTCGCTCCACGTATAGCTCAACAGGATAATGAATTAGCCGGGATAATAATCATGGCAGGCATGACTCGTTCAATAGAAGAAGCAATTTTAGACCAGTTTACTTACCTGTATAGTTTAGATGGTAATATAACCGAACAGCAAAAGGCTGAACTTGATGATTTAAAAAATAAAGTGGAGAAATTAAAGGACCCGGAATTTATAGAAAACGTTTCAAGGCAGGACTTACCTTTAGCAATGCCAGTTGCTTACTGGAAAGATTTACACAACCATGATCCAGTAGATACTGTTAAAACTTTAAATACAACCATTTTAGTTCTTCAAGGCGGGCGTGATTACCAGGTACTTGAATCTAAAGATTTTAAAGGGTGGAAAGATGCCCTTAATAACAAGGAGAATGCTGCTTTCAAAGTTTTTCCCGAGTTAAACCATTTGTTCATAGCAGGTGAAAACAAATCAAGTCCGCAGGAGTACATGGTTGAAGGACATGTCGAAAAAGAGGTAATAGATTCCATTGTACAGTGGATAAAGTAAGCTGCCCTNNGAAAATTATGATTTTCGAGGCAATTCTACGAATTTAATGGTGAAAATATGAAAACCAACTGGAAATTGTTTATAATTTTATTGATTGCAAGTATATTTGGGATAATAGCTGTATTTCCCTACACATTAACATTAGAGGGGAGTGTACTCCAGAACTTACCTGTACCTTTATATGTACTTTTAACCGGCCAGATCATACAGAATACAGTTATGTCTGCCGTTGTTATTCTTATTGGTCTTTTCCTAGCCAAGAAGGTTGGACTTGGCCTTCCAATTCTAGGGGGATGGCTTGAAGGTAGAGAAGTAAAAGGTTACCTGAAATCAATACTTGGAATATCTGTTGGGCTAGGAATACTGGCAGGGTTTCTGATAATCGGGCTTGATTATTTGTTTTCCTTTGCAGGCGCAACAATTAATGTGGCTCAGGCTTCAGTAAATCCCCCTGTATGGCAGGGATTCCTGGCATCATTCTACGGGGGAATAAATGAAGAAATACTGTTAAGACTATTCTTAATGACACTTCTTGTATGGATATTCTTTAAGATTAAGAAAACAAGTGATGGAAAACCAACAAAGATTGGAGTATGGCTGGCTATTATTTTAGCTGCAGTTATCTTCGGCGCCGGCCATTTACCCGCAGTAATGACATTGACAACACTCACACCTATGGTAGTCGCACGTACCATCGTTTTAAACGCTGCCGGTGGAATTATATTCGGATGGCTTTACTGGAGGAAAGGGCTTGAATCAGCTATGATATCTCACTTTTCGGCAGATATCGTGCTGCACGTAATCGTGCCCTTTTTAGTGTTGATGTAATATATTGCATCCTTATTTTTTTAAATTTTACAGCAGTTTACAGTATAAATTCAGTAAAAAAATTTATTAGATAATCATACTAATTTTTGCTTATTCAACATGTAAAATTAGATAAATCTAACTGGTGTTTAGATTATTTAACTCATTTAATTTAAAATTAAAAAGAAAAAAGAATAATTAATTCTGAGCTTTTAAGTCTATTCTTTCGTCTTCTTTATCTAACTTTTCATCTTTTTTTTGTTCATGTATATATTTTTCACCTCTAAGTGCTGATAGTACGGCAGCTATGAGTGTTAATAGTGCACCTATATAAAATGATGTTTGTAGTGCGGGCATGAATGCCTTTGCAAAGATGGTTGGGAACCATGTAGTGCCGGTTAAAGTGTTTAAAGTGGATGCTGGTATACTAGAAACAATTGGAGCTGGTAAACTTGTTAATACAGAACCAATTGGATTATAACCCAGTAAACTTGAAAATAATGCACCAGTTGCGGGAATATTGCTTAGCAATGGTGCTAAATTAACAGCACCTATGCTGGTTAATGAACTTGTTATTTCTCCAGGGAATCTTTGAGTTATTCCTACTATAACTATGGTGAAAAATACGGCCATACTAGCTGTAAAAGCGGTATTCATAAAAGTATAAATCATCCCCGAGGCTACTCCCCTATCTTCTGCAGGAACCGAGTTCATTATAGAAGCATTGTTAGGTGAACCAAATGTTCCAAAACCTATTCCCATCATTAACAGTATTGAACCAAATTCTATGTAACTGAAATTATAAGGTAATACCGCTAATAATAGGAAAGATACCGTGGAAATTGCCATTCCTGTAGTGGCTATTAATCTGGATCCATATTTATCAGACAGCATACCAGATAATGGCCCCATAATGCTCATTCCCCCTACTAATGGCAACATGTAAATGCCCGCCCAAAATGGGGTGGAATCGTAACTGTAACCATGTAAAGGCAGCCATATACCCTGCAGCATTATTACAAGCAGGAACATCACGCCACCCCTGCTTAGTGAACCTAAAAAACCCGCTAGATTTCCATATGTAAACATTCTAATTTTAAATAAATCCAATCGGAACATAGGTGATTCAACCCTATTTTCAATGAATGGGAATAAGATTAATGCAGTTAACCCCATTATTATGGATATTATCACCCATGGATTATTCCAACCCATAGAATTGTTACCGTATGGCATTAATCCATAAGTAACACCAATGAGTAGTAGTGTTACACCTAGAACGAATGTGATGTTTCCCCAGTAATCAATTTTAGTTTTAACGGATTTAATTGATAATTCTTTTAATTTATAGTATGATAAGAAGGTTCCTATAACTCCAAAGGGTATGCTAACTAAGAACACGTACCTCCAATCGAATACAGCAAGTAAACCGCCTAGAACCAATCCTATGAACTGTCCAGACATAGCTGCAACAGTATTTATGCCCAATGCTTTTCCTAATTCATTNNAGAGGGGAATGCATCAGCTATTATGGCTGCACTATTCGCCATAAATAAAGCAGCTCCTACAGCTTGTATCAATCTAAATACAATGATCTCTATTGCGCCGGCATCTCCTGTTGATGGTGTCAAGAATAGTAATATGGAAGCGACGCTAAATATTAGGAAACCCCCTCTGAACATTCTCACACGACCATGAATATCTGAAAGCCGGCCAAAAGAAAGAAGTAAAGTAGCAGTCAACAACGTGTAACCCATTATAATCCATAGTAAATATTGAAATGAATCCAGTGGATTGATATGTATACCATTAAATATAGCTGGAAGAGCAATGAGTATAATACTCATATTTATACTTCCAATCAGGCTTGCTATAACAACCGTGAACATCGCAGTCCATTTATACTCCAAAACCATTACCTCCAACAAAAATATTTTTTTACAAATTAAATATCAATTAAGGCTTAAATCTTTATTTAATAGAATCTTCTAATTTTGTTAACCTTCCAATTAAAATTCTAATAGTTTCTTTTTTAGATTGTAGTTTTTCTTTTTTAAAATCAGCTAATAATGAAATATAACTATCTATTTCATTTAAAGCTGCATCTATCACAATTTCACCACGTTCTACAGGTTTATCAAGGGAATACCATAAACTTCCCATTAGTTTACGAATAGTTTCAAACCCAGTTTCAGTCAACCCATACTTACCATCATCTCCCTTCAATACAAGACCTTCTGCTTCTAATTTTTTGAGTAATGGATAAATTGCACCTGATGAAGGTCTTAATGCCTTATCTAGACGTTTATCATAATTATTATGCGTCATTTCTCGGATCATTTTATGATGTTTTTCAATGGAATCCATAATTTCCACGCCATTTTTAGGCCCCTTCGATAAAACGTGCAAGGTCAGGACCCTTAAGCCGCCCAGTTTTTCTAACTCATGCAACTTCCCAGAAATATCTTCTAATTTCATCATAGTAAAAGTTCATGTCGATCATCTTATATATATCTTTTTATCGATATATAAAAAAAGCATTATTATAGTTTATTTTTTGAAATAAAATCATTTAATTTATAATTTATTCATATCTATATCTAATGTTAGATAAGAATAAAACATGAAAAATATACACATTAAGACATGATGAAAAATAAAAGAGCAATTAGTTCATCTGATAAATACCCCAGACTTGTACTTTTAGTTGGAATTATAATAATCTTAGCACCATACTTCAAGCGCTTTGAGTAAGAGCATAAGAAAACTAACTTTTTATGAATTCTTAAAGTTTAAAAATAGTTGGAAATGACGGGGATTTTAAATAAATCCCAATCATAAAGTTTTTCATTATGTTTTCAAAATAGAATAGAATTTCAAGTTTCAAATAAAAAGTTTCATAAAATTTTAGAAGCTAATTCAATATCTGATGCTTTAACTGTTTTTCTTCCAGCGTGTTTTGCAAGTTTAACAGCTTCTGAAGCTATTTCTTCACCTTT
>DADN01000085.1 GCA_002509665.1 Methanobacterium sp. UBA8 | reverse complement strand
ATAATTTTTTGGTTTTAGAGGAAGAATTAAAAGCTACCTAATTCTAATAAGTATTTCTATTTCATTTCTGTCAAAATAGTGAAAATAGGCATCGCTAGCAATTATCCTTCAAGAGAAAGGGGATACTTTTGTCTGCAGTGTATGTGATTTTGAGNNGAGGTAAAAATTTATTATTACTTTATTGAATAAATATGTGCGAAAAATACTAATAAATATAACATTTTAGTTCTATTACTTCCAACAGATAATGTAAAATAATGAAATATGTATTTGATATCTTGGGTTAAAATAGATGTATTAAAAAAAAGATGTATTAAAAATAGATTAAGGAGCAACAATGGACATATCCGGCTTAAAAATTATTAATGCACTTTGAAGGCGGTTAATAGTATTTTTATCTCCAATTACCTTCAATTCTCCACTAGATTCTAATTTTTCCATTGACTCAAGCCCAGATAATGCCCCTAATACCACTAATTTGGATCCTTCCAGGGTTACAGTTGCTTCTTTATTAAAACCCGTATGATTGGTAAGTACCCGATTTGGGGTGACTTCCAGATGGTATTTTTCCTGGTTATCTGTGAAATTCATGTTAATCTTTAATTCCTTGAGATCAGCTGCTTTTTTTGAATCAAAAGCAACTCCAAGATAATCTAATAACTGTTCTGGAGTTATCCCTGCGGTTAATTCTAGCACTTCAAAACCAAATACATTAGCATCAACACTTCCTTGTCTTAACTCCTTTGCTCCCTGTAAGTAAATATTACGTCTACTGCCTGATTCTTCTTGATATCCCTGTTGTTCAAGGGCATCAGCAAGTAAAAACCTCACTTTTTCATTATCAGGATGGGCAAATATCACCTTTCCCAATAACTGTGTAGTCCATAAATACTCACCATTTTCAAAGGATTCAACTGCATTATTAATTAAATTGTCCAATCCACCAGCTAACTTAACTAAGTTTCCACCTTCTACTTTAGCAGGAACTTCACGTAAAGTCGCTGGATTTCCATCAAACCACCCAATATAATACTGATAAACTGCCTTGGTGTTGTGCCACTGGTGACCATAATATCCACGGGTGTGCCATGCTTGTTCTAATTCCTCAGTAAATTTAAACTTATGAGGTAATTCATGAATTGGAACTCCTGAATTAATTAAACGGAGGCTTTCATTATGTAAATACAGATATAAATCCCTTTGCTGTTCTAAGAATGCCACAATATTTTTATTTCCAAATTCAGGCCAGTGATGAGTGGTAAAGAAGAATTCCACATCCTGACCGAACATGTCNNAGTCAATCACACGATTTATAACTTTCGCCCATTTCAATGAGGAACGTACCTGAGCTCCCCTGGTGGTTAATAGATTATGTTGGGTCTTGGTAATCACCTCAGCCCCACATAATGCTTTATATTTTGGAACATAGAATAAGGATTCACTCACTGCCTCAGTTTCCATTGCCTCTGAAAAGATAAATTTAACTCCATCAATGACTAATTCTTCCTTTTCTAGACCTTCAAGTTCGTGGTTTGGTTCAATTAAACCTGCTTCACCAGTAGCCATTGATGGGCCTAATCCCATACCAACGGTTCCTTTTTCATCATAAATAAGGGGAGTTCCACTATGATATATCAAACGTCGATCCTTTATGGGTCCTGCAAATACATTTTCAGCCGCAGTATGATATGTAAATTGATAGGGTGCAATTAATGGTATTTTCCTGCTTCTAACATCTTCTGGATTATCAATCACTCCATGGATCCCTCCGAAATGGTCCAGGTGAGAATGAGTAATATACACTCCGGTAACTGGGAGATCTTCGACATGTTCTTTAATCATGGAAAGTGCTGCAGCCGCTGTTTCGGTACATGTTAGAGGATCGATGATAATCCATCCGGTTTCACCTCTAATAGCTGTCATATTGGCCAAGTCAAAGTTACGGACCTGATAAATACCATCTGTTACCTTAAATAAACCATGTTTGTTTAATAATTTCCCCTGACGCCATAAAGAGGGATTCACTTCTGGAGGGGCATCCACATCTTCATGACTATTAAATAAATCCAGTCTTTTAAAGTCCCAGACTACCTCCCCATCCTCATTTCTAATAGTATCTTCATCCCAAGTGGCAATGAACCCTTTCTCCACTAGTTCATAATCCCTATGATCTTGAAAATCTAATTTCGAAATAAATTCTTTATTTGTGTTTTCAGTAAAATTTGAGGCATTTTTCCGGTTTCCATTAAAATCGTAAGTCACTAAATCACCAATAACATGATATGTAAAACCTTATATTTATCATATCTAAAAATGATATGAGGAATGAGTTCAATCTTCTTAACACCCATAAAAAGACTATATTTAACAAATACTATTAGAAATTGTTATTACTTTGTAGAATAAATATATGCTAAAAATGCTAATAAATATAACGAACTGGTAACTTAATCTTCTACAAACTATAAAAAACTGTAACCAAAAAGGTTACACTCACCTAATTTTTAGCAACCTTTATATAGCGCTATATCCAAGACTTTTAAATGGAAATCACATGGTTTTCCAAG
>DADN01000088.1 GCA_002509665.1 Methanobacterium sp. UBA8 | reverse complement strand
TAGCTGCAATGATGTTTGTAGCTGTTTTTGCAGTAGGCGACAATCAGGCTGCAGCAGCTAGTGCAGGAAATCAAACTGTTACTGTAACTGTTAATCCTAACATTGCAATAACAGTTCCAAGTACTTTAACAATGGCTGCTAATGATGGAACAACAGCTCAAAGTGCTACATACACAGTATCAAATGTAGGAAACGTTCAAGTGTTTATTTATGCAAATGCTACTAATTCTGCATTCACCTCAGCTACAAGTGTTGATACAATACCTATAACTGGTTACCAAATTAAAAATCAAGGCGGAACTTACGCAACTCTAACACAAACAGCTCAAAAAATTACTACAACAAAATTAAACACATTAAAACACGGTACAAACACTCTAACAATAGATCAAAAATTAGCTATACCTGCAGGAACTGAAGCAGCAACAGATTACACTAACACTGTAACATACACAGCAATGACAGCATAATTTTTATCTTTTTTATTATCTTTTTATTGTTCTCTTTTTTAAGAAATCTTTAAATACTTCAAAAGTATACTCTTTTGTAAAAATCAGATCGTTATCTGTAGCAAACAGAATGATCTGGAGGTTTAATATGTTTTTAGGAAATATTAAGAAGTTTTTACCTTTAATTTTAGTTTTTTTCATATTGATTAGTTCAGTAGGGTCAGCTTGTGCTACTGGGCTTTTAGCGTCTCCTCCTCAATTTAAATATAACTTGACAGCATCACAAACTGTTTCAGGTCAGGTAAAAGTCACAAATATTGGTGATGACCCCTTAAATGTAACAGTTACAAATAAAAGGTTGTTAGTTGATAGTATCCACCTGATTTACTCTGATCAGGGAATTGCCACATGGATTAAACTGGGCGTGACAAATTTCACATTAACACCTAAAGCGTCAAAAGAGGTTATGTTTACCCTTACCGCTCCAGCTAAAATAAATTATTCTGATGCGATGGGGGCAATAGTTATAACTGGAGTACCATTACAGAATAGTACTAATTTAAGTCAAAGTTTGGCAATTAAACAGGGTGTAGAACTGGTTATTCCAATAATTGCTGGTCTTCCGGGCCCCATAGTTGAATCATTACAAATGATACAGCACAGCGCACCTATGGTTCTTCTTTCATACATGCCTGGTGACTTTACGTACCAGTTAAATAANNATATGCAAATATGACTGGAAATATTGAAATAAATGGTTTGTTTAACAGTCATAAAGTACCAGTACAGGGTATGGTTTATCCTGAAGATAATTATACTTTAACTGCATCATGGACACCAGGACTTGCAGATTTCGGTCTTTATTCTGCTGACACGAACATAAACTATGGAAGATTCCAGCAGGATAAGGTTCTCCATGCACATGATACTATCCTGGTAATTCCGGTATGGTTAATAATACTGTTGATAATTGCTGTGGCTATTTGGATTATCCGTAAAAAAGAAATTCAGTCTCCAGTTAAAATCAAAATAGAAAGGAAAAAATAATTTCCTTTTTTAATTTATTTAAAAGCGTTATTTGTATTTTTAAACCATGTAATTGTGGGAACTATTTTTTTTTTAATTGACATTCTATTTTTTCGTAATTATTTTTTTAATTAACATTAGGCTATTTTTAATACCAAATATTCTCGTAAATAGATAAATATAATTAAAAATATTATTTTATTACATTTGAAGCACTATTTTAATCCATTTCACAAAATAAATACATAATATTTATACATAGTAACAACAATATCACATTTTATCCAATAATCAGTTTATATCTGTGAATATTTTCACTAATTTAATATGCTGTATATAATGTATATGATGGGGTAAAGGAGAAATAAATGACTCAAAAAATAGTGACAATAGTTTTTCTAATGGTTGCAGTGGTATTTGTGGCAGCTTTTGCAGCAGGAGACAATGACGCAGCAGCATCAGGATCAAGTTCCGCAGGACAGACTGTAACGTTAATTGTTAAAAACACGGATCAAAACGGCACTTCAAACGATACTCCTGGATATACTCACAAAAATATTCGGAGGGATATAGCATTGACTGTTACTCCAACAGCTATTACAATGACTACAGATGGCTATACTAATCCTCGTGGTGGTGAAACAGCTTACAGCGGTACTGGTCAAGGTAATAATAATATTATTGTCAGAAATGATGGAGACGTGACTATAAACATACTTGTAAGGTCTGCAAGCATGCAGTTTTCAGACGGAAGTTCTAATGCATTTACTCCAACACTTTTCACAATTAACTCGCAGGGTGGTTCTCCAGTAAATATTTTAGATACAAATATGGGCATTGCTGCAAAGATGCCTAAAAGTGGTTCAAATAGCCATTTTAGTACATATTTAACATTAGGCATACCCTTTTATGTACATTCGGGGAATTATCAAAATCCATTAACGTATACTGCTGTAAAAAGTGAATTAGATGATTAAAAGTTTATTTTTAAATATTTGCACTTGGATTAAGGGCAGTGCTGTTTGTAATCATATATTTTAAGGATCAAGTACATATGTTATTTTCTTTTTAATGAAAACTTGAAAATCTTTAATTACTTGAAAGTCAAACAATATGTATTTGAAAATTCCTTATTCTAATTAATTATAATAGATGATATGTATGTTAGATGGACTAATTGCATCATTAAATCAGATAGATATTCTAATTTTCTATTTAATTAATATCAATATGCAAAATCCAGTTTTTGATGTTTTAATGCCTTTAATATCCAGCGTAGGCTATTTCAGTATTTGGATAGGAGTATGTGTTTTACTGTACATATTCGGTGGGAAAAAAGGCAGAAATGTCGCTCTGGTTTGTATAGTTGCCCTGGTATTTGGTTATTTTTTAACTGAAATTTTAAAGTACATTGTCGCAAGGCCCCGTCCATATATTGCACTTAATGGAATACGAGTTTTAACAGATATGAGTGGTTCCTCATGGCCATCAGGTCACACAGTTGCTTCTTTTATAGGGGCTATTATAATTGGCAGGAGCTACAGTTTTAGTTTTAGAGGTAAAAGCTGTAGATTAATATATCCATTGCTGGTATTTGCATCTCTAGTTGGGTTTTCAAGAATTTACAATGGAGTTCATTATCCTTTTGATGTGATTTCAGGTGCTTTAATTGGTATATTTTGTGCTTTATTAATTCTAATTGTTGAAAAGGATATAATAAAGTTTAATGAAAAGTTATCGTATATTAAGTAAAACATTAAACTTAAAAATAAGTACAACATAAATTATACATGATAAAATGCCATTACTGAAAGATAACGAAAGGGAACAGTTGAGACAACTGGTTAAGGCTTGCCTTCTTGAAATTAGCAAATTAAAGATTGAACTTAAGAAGTGTCAAACTGAATCTAAAAATTCAGGTAAATTGGATACAGAGCTAGTTAATAAAAAGAATCAAGAGATAGAGGAACTTAAACTGGCACTGGAAGAGAAAGAGGAGAAAATAGCAGAACTTATGGGTTTTCTGGATGAAAAAAATGCTGAATTGAAAGAACTTGAAAAGATTAAAATACACTTTGATGCACTTACAGCCAGGCCCAAAAAGGATCTGACGTCATTCCAATCACAGGTTTATCAGTTATTGAGCATGGATAAATGCACCACTCAAGAACTTTATGAACAGATACTTGATATTGGGTTTAAAGAATTATCTTTTGATAATTTTAACAGCATTTTGAGAAATTTAGAAAGGAAAGGTTACTTTGAATCATTTAAGGAAAATGAAACAACTTTCTGGCAAAAAATAGAAAAATAAAACTATTTTATAAATAATCTCTTTTACTGAAGTGATCAAACAGATGCACATTTATGAATATTTAAATTTAACTATTTTTTATTAAATCAGCATCATTACTAACTTGTTTTTTTATATTTTGTAAATAATTTTTAAGAAAAATTTTAAAATTGGTTTTTAGAGAGGGGTAGCTCTATATTCTATTATTTGTTTGATATTTTTAGAAACTTAGATTTTTATGGGAAACAATGAGTTAAATTTTATTAATGAGGTGACAATATGAAATTTAAACTCATAATTTAGATAATAAATCGTATTAACTACTATTTTTTTTATAAAATAAGTTATATTAAATTATGAATTATTAAAAATGTGAACTAAATTTAACAACAAATAAAATTATATTAAAAATTATTTTTAGCTAATTTAAAGCTTAAATAACCATTTAATTGACTTATTTTATTAAAAATAAAATCCAAAGATTTATATATTTCAAAAAAATTATTAATAACATGTCCTGTGGCTTGTTAAATAAATTAATTTAGCAATGTTAGCACGGAGGCGATAAAATTAAACGAAAATCGTTTTTTTCGTTACTAATTGCATTAAGTATAATGATCTGCATTCTTCCTTCTGCGGCTTTAACAGAAAATCAGTTTGCATCGAATGATAATGCAAATGTTACTTCAAACGAAAGTATTTTGCAGGTAAATGCAGCGTATTTAGTAACGGTCAAAAAGAAAGTTAAAGTATATTACACAATAAAGGTCCCGGTAAAATCAAAGGTCAAAGTATGGTACAAATACAGGGGTAAGTGGAAATTCACATATAAATATAAGTACAGTTACAGGTACGTGCCCAAATACTACTACAAATATGTTTATACAACTTATAAAGTAAGGAATATTCCTCCCAGCGAGTGTAAAAAGGCAACTAAAAATGCTCAATCCAATGATGCAAGAATAAAATCACTTGCTAAAAGTTTAACACCTACAACTAAAAATGTGTCCGTACCTAATCCCAATCCAAAGCCGACAGCACCAACTACAGTAGCAAATCCAGATCCAGTTTCAGTGCCTGGCAGTGAACCACAACTTGCGGATTTCAGTGGAAATGAAACTGCATATCATGAAGCATGGAATGCTTGGAACCAGACAAATGCATCATACAATGCTGCTAAACAAAAATATGATCAATATCTGGCGGACTATGCAGATTATCAACAAAAGTTGAGCCAATATAAGGAAACTATAACTGTAACTAAAAAACTTACTACCCTAGAAAAGGCCACAAATATTTTCAATTGGGTAAGAGACTATGTAAGTTATTCTTTCTATTACAATACAAAAAGAGGAGCAATAGGCACATTAAACTCCAGAATGGGCAACTGTGTTGACCTCTCGCATCTTATGGTGGCTCTTTCAAGGGCTGCAGGAATTCCTGCAAGGTATGCGCATGCTGACTGTAAATTTTCAAGCGGCTGGTGTGGTCATGTATGGGCCCAGTTATATGTTAATGGAAAATGGATTAACGCCGATGCATCAAACAATATCAATGATTTCGGAGTAATACGTAATTGGAACACTAAAAACGATATTTTGAAGGGTATTTATTCGTCATTACCTTTCTAAACATTTTCTTTTTTAGTATTTTTCTTTTAAATCACAATTTTTATTAAATAGGAGCTTCATCGAAAACTACTTATAGAACCTCTAACCCATTGATAAAATACACAAACAATTGAAAATTATTTTAAAAAAAATTTGAGGTGATATAGTGGCACAATTAGGTGGTGGAAACCAACCAATTTTAATTTTACCAGAAGGCACTAACAGGTTGTTAGGCAGAGATGCTCAGAGAATGAACATCATGGCAGGAAAAGTACTAGCTGAAACAGTAAGAACTACTTTAGGTCCTAAAGGAATGGACAAAATGCTCGTAGACTCCCTTGGAGACATCGTTGTAACCAACGACGGTGTAACAATCCTTAAAGAAATGGATATTGAACACCCAGCAGCTAAAATGCTTGTTGAAGTTGCAAAAACCCAGGAAGATGAAGTAGGGGACGGAACAACAACAGCAGTAATCATAGCTGGTGAATTACTCAAAAAAGCAGAAGGATTACTAGACCAGGACATACACCCAACTGTTATCGCTACAGGTTACAGACAGGCAGCAGAAAAAGCTCAGGAAATATTAAACGTAATTTCAATAGATGCTGATGACCGTGACACTCTCCTAAAAGTTGCAATGACTGCAATGACAGGTAAAGGAACCGAAAAAGCTAGAAAACCACTGGCAGAACTTATTGTAAGTGCTGTTAAACAGGTTGAAGAAGACGGTGAAGTTGATAAAGATCACATAAAAATAGAGAAAAAAGATGGTGCAGTAGTAGACGATTCAACACTTGTCCAAGGTGTAATCATTGACAAAGAAAGAGTACACCCAGGAATGCCATCAAAAATAGAAGATGCAAAAATCGCATTACTCAACTCTGCAATAGAAGTTAAAGAAACTGAAGTAGACGCAGAAATCAGAATCACAGACCCAGCTCAAATGCAGGCATTCATCGAACAGGAAGAACAGATGATAAGAGACATGATCTACAAAGTCGAAGACTCTGGTGCAAATGTCTTATTCTGTCAAAAAGGTATCGATGACCTCGCTCAACACTACCTCGCAAAAGCAGGTATCCTCGCTGTAAGAAGGGTCAAAAAATCAGATATGGAAAAACTCGCCAAAGCAACTGGTGCTAAAGTTGTATCAAACCTTGAAGATCTCTCCTTCAACGACTTAGGACAGGCTGGAAAAGTAGTGGAAAGAAAAATCTCCGGCGACGACATGATCTTTGTTGAAGAATGTAAAGATCCAAAAGCTGTTACATTACTGGTTAGAGGTTCCACATCACACGTTGTAGACGAAATCGAAAGAGCAGTCGACGACGCAATTGGTGTAGTTGCTTCCACAGTAGAAGACAAAAAGGTTGTTGCTGGTGGAGGAGCTCCAGAAATAGCAATATCCAAAGGGTTAAAAGAATACGCTGACACAATAAGCGGCAGAGAACAGTTAGCAGTTTCCGCATTTGCAGAAGCTCTAGAAATTGTTCCAAAAACACTCGCTGAAAACGCAGGTTTAGACAGCATCGACGCTCTTGTAGACTTAAGAGCAGCACACGAAAAATCACTTTACATGGGATTAGATGTCTTCTTAGGAGAAGTAACTGACATGTACCGTGCTGGTGTAGTCGAACCACAGAGAGTTAAAAAACAGGCTATGCAGTCCGCTGCAGAAGCTGCAGAAATGATCCTGCGTATCGA
>DADN01000059.1 GCA_002509665.1 Methanobacterium sp. UBA8 | reverse complement strand
AATATCCATGGAGAAGCATTTAATTTCAGCAACGAAAATCCACTTACCGTATTAGAAATTGTAAATGAAGTTTTAAAATCCATGGAAAGTTATTTAGAACCAGTAGTACTTAACGAATCCAGTAATGAAATCCAAAAACAGTATCTGTCTTCAAATAAAGCCAGAAATTTACTGGGGTGGAAACCCGAATATTCTATTGAAGAAGGACTTAAAGAAACTGTAGAATGGTATAACCTATTCTTTAAGTCTAAAAATAGAAATAAACTGGTTGAATTACAAGCATCCATAAGTTAAACCATCTGGTGAATACATGGAAAAAGTTACTTTTAATGAAGAAGTTAAAAAAACATTTAAGTCTATAAAAAAAGCTGAAAATGGAAAAGAAGATTTCTTTATACCAGTATATCATCACAATCAGCAAATAGCGTTTCTCAAACCTCTCACTAAAAATAACTTAATGGACAACCCCACCAACCACGAACTTATTAAGCTTCTTACCAAATGGAGAAATGCAAATTCAAAGTGGTATCCAACGGTATTTGAAGCTACTGAAGAAGGAACAAAGAAATGGCTTAATGATCAAGTGATAAATACAGACGATAGAATCCTATTTATGGTTGAAACAGTAAATGGAATTTCTTTTGGACATATGGGACTTTACCGTGGAGAAGCTGACAACTTCATAAGGGGCAGGCAGGATATTTTAGCAGGAGGAATGACCTATGCCCTTCGTGCAATGTTAAAATGGGTGTTTAATGATTTAAATATAGATGAATTATTTTTAAGGGTATTTTTAGACAATGAAAAAGCTATTTCATTTTATAAACGCTGCGGGTTTAAAGAGGCTTATAAAATACCCCTAAAGAAAACTAAAGGAAAAAATGAGATTAAATGGGAAGAAATAACTGAAAATAACACAGATAAAGCTGAAAGATATTTCAGTGTAATGTACATTTCATGCAAGAGGTAACTACCATGAATAATATGATACAGACTGCCGGACCTTCAATTAGTCAAAAAGAAATTAATTACACATTAGATGCTGTAAAAAATGGTTGGTACGAAAATTGGAGCGGATATATCACCAGATTTGAAGAAGAATTTGCAAGATATATAGGGGCAAAATATGCAATTTCCACATCCAGCTGTACCGGAGCTTTACACTTAATTCTGGCATCTTTAAGACTAAAAAAAGGAGATGAAGTAATTGTTCCAAATACAACATGGGTTGCAACAGCCAATGTAGTTAAATATGTTAATGCAGAGCCTGTATTTGCAGATGTTGATAAAGACACTTATACTCTGTCCCCTGAAAGCTTAGAAAAAAGCATAACCAAAAAAACAAGAGCAATTATTCCGGTCCATTTATATGGTCATCCTGCAGATATGGATCCCATTTTAGAGATAGCTGATGAATATGGTTTATATATAATTGAAGACGCTGCTCCCTCCATCGGATCAGAATATAAAGGCAAGAAAGTGGGAAATCTAGGCGATGCTGCGGGTTTCAGTTTTCAAGGGGCAAAATTAATGGTAACTGGTGAAGGCGGCATGCTGGTAACAGATAATGATGAAATTTATGAAACAGCATCTTTAATTGCCAATCAGGGAAGAGATCCCAATATTGATTTCTGGATAAGAGAAATAGGATTAAAATATAAAATGTCCAATATCCAGGCGGCTTTAGGGTTGGCGCAGTTAGAAAGAATTGATGAATTGATAGCAAAGAAAAGAACCATCTACAACTGGTATAAAAATAAATTATCAGGGTTAGATGGAATTCAATTAAGCACAGAAAAAGAGTGGGCCCGAAGTATACACTGGATGACTTCGCTGGTTCTGGATGATTCTATACCTGTAGAACGGGAAGAATTAAGAAAAAAACTTTTAAGTGAGAATATAGATACACGACCTTTATTTCCACCGATTAATAAATTTCCAATGTTTAAAGGTTGTAATTGCCCTAACTCTGAATTTTTATATAAAAGGGGAATTAATCTCCCCAGTGCATTGAATTTAACAAAGGATGATATAAATTTTGTATCTGATACCATTGTAGATCTGCTGGAGCTCGCCAGTAAAATTTTAACCCACTGAAGGTTTTCTATCATTAATGCGTGAGGAATAATATGAAATTATCAGATTATGTAATTGATTCTATTGTAAGTGAGGGTGTAACCCACATATTTGAAGTTTGCGGAGGTGCTTTATCCCACTTACTTGATTCAATCTATGATCGACAGGATATTTCTGCAGTATCTATGCATCATGAGATGGCAGCTGCCATTGCTGCAGAAGGATATGCCAGAGTTAGTGGAAACATTGGAGTGGCCATGGCTACAAGTGGTCCAGGTGCTACCAATTTGATAACAGGTATTGGTAGCTGCTATTTTGACTCCATACCATGTTTATTTATAACTGGACAGGTAAATACCTACGAATACAAGTTCAATAAGCCAGTAAGGCAAATCGGTTTTCAGGAAACAGATATCGTCAATATCGTAAAACCAATAGTAAAAAATGCTTCATTAATTGATGATGAGAATAAAATTAAATATCTTTTTGAGCAAGGAATTTATACTGCAAAAAACAGCCGTCCAGGTCCTGTACTATTAGATATACCCCTAAATATACAACGAGCCCAAATTAATTCAGAACTAATTGAACCGCACATTCCCCCTTTGCACGAATATAACATTGACGAATCCACCATGGAAAAGATAGTGGAGTTATTAAATTCATCTGTCCGACCTGTTGTTTTAGTGGGTGGAGGAGTTAGATTATCAAATGCTTCAGAAGAACTTTTAAAATTCATTAATGACACTGATATTCCCATATTGACTTCATTAATGGGTTTGGATTCATTTCCACATGATCATGAATCTTTTATAGGGATGATCGGAACATATGGAAATCGTTATGCTAATTTAACGCTTGCAAATGCAGATTTAGTCCTGGCACTTGGAACTCGATTAGATACACGGCAAACCGGCACAGTTCCAGATTCATTTGCAAGAAATGCATCAATTGTTCATGTGGATATAGATAAAACAGAACTAAATAATAAAATAAAAGTTGATTACCCTATACTCAGTGATGTTAGAAGTTTTTTAATTGAATTAAATAATTACATGGATAGTTACAATCGTTCCCATATCATTTCCTGGAAAAAAGAGATAAATTCATTTAAAAAAAGATATCCCTCATATAAAAAAGAGAATAACAACTATATAAATCCTAACTATTTTATGCACGAATTATCCCAGTTTTTACCAGAAANNCAGAAAATACCGTAGTATGTGTTGATGTTGGTCAAAACCAGATGTGGGCGGCACAATCCCTTAAATTAAAAAAGTCCCACCGGTTTCTAACGCAGGGAGGTATGGCATCTATAGGTTCAGCACTGCCCCTTGCTATTGGTGCAGCATTTGCAAAACCTGACAGCATTATAGTAGTTATAACCGGTGATGGTGGATTTCAACTAAATATACAGGAACTACAGACAGTTTACCATCACAAACTGCCAGTTAAGATAGTACTGTTAAATAACAAGTGTTATGGGATGATAAAGCAGTTTCAAGAACAATACTTCAATTCAAGATTCCAATCAACAGTTGGAGACTACAGCTGTCCAGATTTTCAGGAAGTAGTTTCTGCGTATAAAATACCTGCTATGAAAGTAAGTGAAGATAGCAGGCTTCATGAATCGTTTAAAAAATTGTTCAAAGACAAAAACCCAATGTTCCTTGAAGTTTCAATAGACCCTAATGAAAAAGCACTGCCCAAATTATCAGTTAACAGACCTATTGAAGACCAAGAACCCCTTTTATCACTTGATGAACTAAAATCTAACATGTCAATAGAAGTTTTAGGGAGAAAAAGTGAGAATGAGAGCTGTAAGTGAGTCTAAAAATATCATGCAACTCCAGTTTTGAAAATTTTTTAATGAGGACCCCATATGAGTTTAAAACTATTAGAAAAGGAGTATATAAACGGAAAAATAGACAAACAGGATTACATTCAGCGTATGCACGATGTCCACAAAGTACTGTTTGAATACAGTAATTTCATCAAAAATAAGGATATTAAAAAAATAGAGATTGAAGACTGCAATGTAATCATGATCACCCGTGAAAATGAAATTAAACTTTTATGTGATGAGTTTGACCACAGGATGGTTCCCATTGAAATTTTAAATTTCAAATTTTATGAAAAAGACGAAATAAATTTTATTTTAAAGTTAATTAAAGAAAATAACACAATTTTGGATATAGGCGCCAATATTGGGTGGTATTCACTTAAAATAGCCAAAAATATAAATAATGTTGAAATAATGGCTTTTGAACCTATCCCTAATACATTTGAGTATCTTAAAAAAAATATAGATCTAAATCATGTTTCCAATATTAAAACTTTTAATTATGGGCTTTCTGATGAAGAAAAGGATATATCATTCTATTATTACCCTGAAGGATCCTGTAATGCTTCAGCAGCTAATTTATCAAGAAGAAATAATGTTGACAAAATAATCTGCAAATTAACTACACTTGATAAATTTACCGCAGATAAAAATATTTCTGTTGATTTTATAAAATGTGATGTAGAGGGCTCAGAGTTATTTGTATTTAAAGGAGCCATTAAAACCATTAGAAGAGATAAACCTATAATTTTTACAGAATTACTGAGAAAATGGGCAGCTGAATTCAACTACCATCCCAACAATGTAATTTCCTTGTTGAAAAAAAGTGGATACCTCTGTTTCACCATAAACAACGAAAATTTAAAGGAAATTACAGAAATTAATGAAAATACAATAGAAACAAATTTCCTGTTTTTAAACCACGAAAAACATTCTGATTTAATAGAATTCTACGCTAAAGGGTGAAATCCATGAGAAATTCCATAGTTGAAAATGATCTGGAGTTTATAATCAATTCAGATAATATATGGAATTCTCTTGAGGGAAAAAATATTTTAATTTCAGGTGCCAGCGGATTTTTACCAGCATACATGGTAGAAACCATCCTATATTTAAATGAAACAAGATTTAATGATAAAACAAATATTTTTGCCATGGTAAGGAATGAAGAAAATGCTTTAAAACGTTTTTCTAATTACGATAATAGAGACGAATTAAAATTTATCATAAATGATGTTTGTAACACTATTGATATTAACGACGAAATTCACTACATAATCCACGCAGCCAGTCAGGCCAGTCCTAAATTTTATAAAAAAGATCCTGTAGGAACTATTTGTCCTAATGTTGTAGGGACACACAATCTCCTTGAAATAGCAAGGGAAAAACATGTCAAAGGCTTTTTATTTTTCAGCAGTGGGGAGGTATACGGTGAAATTGAAGGAAATATGATACCCACAAGGGAAGAGTACTACGGCTACGTTGACCCCCTGGACATCCGGTCTAGTTACGTTGAAAGTAAAAGAATGGGAGAAACCATGTGTATTTCCTGGTTTAAGCAATATGGAGTACCTGCAAAGATTGTTAGACCATTTCATACCTATGGACCTGGCATGAATCTAAATGACGGCAGAGTTTTCGCTGATTTTGTCTATAATCTCATTAAAAAAGAAGATATTGTAATAAAAAGTGATGGTAAAGCTGTTAGGGCATTTTGTTATTTAGCCGATGCAACAGCGGGATTCTTTACTGTACTGCTAAAAGGTAAAAAGGGGGAGGCTTATAACGTTGGTAACGATAAATGCGAAATCAGCATCATTGAATTAGCAAAAAAGCTTGTAAATTTATTTCCAGAATATAAATTAAGGGTAATCCAAGAGAAAAGACAGGACAATGATTATCTGGAAAGTAAAATAGTTCGAAGTTCTCCCGACACATTTAAAATTAGTTCACTTGGTTGGGAGCCCCACTATTCAATAGAAGAGGGATTTAAAAGGACAATAAAAAGTTTTGAACTTGAATTTAAATAATTTTTATAGGTGTACCTATGGAAGAAAAAGAGTTGAGAGAAGAAATAATCGATAGAATCAGGTTAATTTATAAAAATAGAGAAAATGATGAATTTGTACCTGGAAAATCAAATATAAACTATGCAGGCAGAGTTTACGACGAAAAAGAGATTATAAGTCTGGTAGATTCTTCTCTTGATTTCTGGCTTACAGCTGGAAGGTATACAGATAAATTTGAACAAGATTTTGCAAAGTTTTTAGGTATAAAATATTGTTTATTAACCAATTCCGGGTCTTCAGCCAATCTTCTTGCAATTTCTGCACTTACTTCACCAAAATTAGGTGAAAAAAGGTTAAAGGCAGGTGATGAAGTAATCACCACAGCATGTGGATTTCCAACAACATTGAATCCCATTATCCAGAACCAGTTAACCCCCGTCTTTGTAGATGTAGAACTAGGCACCTACAATGTACAGCCAGAAATGATTGAAGATGCTCTCTCCAGCAAAACCAGGGCAATTTTTATTCCCCATACACTTGGAAATCCAGTTAATATCAATAAAATCACAGAAATTGTAAATGAAAATGATTTATGGTTTGTAGAGGATAACTGCGATGCCCTCGGCTCACGTTATGAAAATAAACTTACCGGTACATTTGGACATATATCGACCTTTAGCTTTTATCCTGCCCACCACATAACAATGGGAGAAGGAGGAGCCGTTATAACTAATAATCCTAATTTAAAAGAGATTATAGCTTCATTTAGAGATTGGGGCAGGGATTGCTGGTGTGAAACTGGTTGCGACAATTCATGTGGTAAAAGGTTTAACTGGCAGATGGGTGAATTACCCTACGGCTATGACCATAAATACGTTTACTCCCATATTGGCTACAACCTCAAAGTAACCGATATGCAGGCAGCAATAGGTGTTCAGCAGCTTCAAAAGCTGCCGTCATTTACAGCTGCAAGAAAAAATAATTTCAAAAAAATTTACGGCGCGTTGAAAGAATATGAAAGCTATTTAAAGTTGCCCGAATGGGAAAACAATGCAGATCCAAGCTGGTTTGGGTTCCCAATAATGGTGAATGATGAAGCCCCATTTACAAGGGATGATATTGTCAGCCACCTTGAAAGAAATAAAATAGCCACAAGAATGTTATTTGGTGGAAATCTCATTAAACAGCCAGCCTATCAAAATATCACTTACCGCATTGCAGATAACTTAAAAAATACTGATTCAGTGATGAATAATCTTTTCTGGATGGGAGTTTATCCCGGAATTACGGAACAAAAAATGAACTATATGATCAAAGTCTTCAAAGAGTTTTTAAACAATGTTTAACTTTTTATATTCCTAAAAATGAGTTTTTGGAAAATATTTCATAAAATAGAGGTAAAAAATTGAGCACTTTAGCAGATTATGTTAAGAATAGCCCTGGAATAAATAGAATTGTTTCACTTTTAGGTCTTGATAAAGCTATTTTTTATACAATTATCACTGTTTTCTGGTCTTTAATAAGTGGCATTGTTTCAATTATATTTATTATAAAATATCTTACTATAACTGAACAGGGATACTGGTATACCTTCCAGAGCCTTGGGGCATTAACTTCATTAGCCGAATTAGGGTTTACTACCATTGTTACACAGTTTATAAGCCATGAATATGCCCATCTAAGCATAAAAAATAGTTTAATAGTGGGGGATAATGAAAGAACTGGTAAAGTTATCTCACTTATTCTCTTTTCATTTAAATTTTATATTATCGTTATACTCATTGCATTTATTTTGCTAACAGTAGTGGGTTCATTCTTTTTAATGCATTCTACAAATGATGCAGAATTGATTTTAGCATGGATAGCCTATTCATTCAGCGGCGCTTTTTTACTTCTTGTATCTTTATTGGGAGTTATATTAAAGGGATTTAATAAAGTGGAACTGGTACAAAAAATCATATTTATAACCAGTTTTGCAGGTGTTATAGCACTCTGGATATCTCTTTCATTAGGCCTTGGCTTGTGGGCACTTGTTATTGGAAGCATGGTGAACATAATTTTAAGTATATGGATGTTTTTTTCTTCATCCCGCATGTTATGGAACCAAATATTCCATTTTAGAGTAACAAATAGTTATAATTGGCTTAAAGAAACATTACCTTTACAATGGAGGTATGCAATTAGCTGGACCTCCGGTTATTTAATATTACAGTTTATGGTTCCAGTTACAATGTATTATGCGGGTGCAGATTTAGCCGGGCAGCTAGGACTATCATTAACAATAGCCCGATCGGTACAAAGTATGGCAGGTTCATGGGGAATGACTAAATTACCTCAATTTAATATATTAGTCGCTAAAAAAAACCGGGAAAAACTTGATAAATTATTAAATGAAGTACAGAAGCGAAGTTTAGTTGTTTTTATTTTAGGTGCAGCTATCATACTGCTGATAATTGCATTTATATTTCCTTTAATAGGTTGGGAGCAGCGGGTACTTCCAGTTTATGAAATTTTAATTATCTTACTTGCAGAGGCTGCCCTTTTAATCGTTTATAACTGGGCTTTTTATTTAAGATCCCACAAGAAGGAACCTTATATGCTCCTATCTTTAATAAATGGCATAACAATGAGTATTGGAATTTGGGCAAGTATGTATTTCTTTGCCTCCACCCTAATTGCACTGACTATTTACTGCGTTGTGCAGTGGATAGTTATGATTTTTGCAGGATGGATTTTTGTTAAAAAAAGAGCAGAATATGGCAAATTAATGTACAAAAAGGATATTTTGGTGTAATTATGATTGAAAATAAATTAGAAATATTGATCATCACTTACAATCGTTCTAAAGACCTTGAAAATACATTTAAAGAGTTAATTAAAAGTCCTTTCGCTAATTGTAAAATTACTGTCCTTGATAACTGTTCGAAAGATGAGACTCCCAATATTTGCATTAAATATCAAAAATTATTCCATGAAATGTATATTATAAGACATGAAAAAAATATAGGAGCCAGCCCCAATTATTTACGTGCAGTAGAAGTTTCCAGGTCACTTTATACCTGGATATTATGTGATGATGATCATTATGATTTTTCGAACTGTTTGGATGTTATATCTGCAGTCGAATCTGAGGAATTCGACCTGATTACAGTAGGAGATCCCGGTTATTGTAATCTAAAAAGAGGCATTAAAACCACCAGTAAACGGTTAATATATAATACAAACGGTTATTTTTATAATCTTGGTTTTGTACCAAGTTTAATTTTTAAAACAAAGCTATATGACTCTTATTGTATTCACAAAGGATATTTGAATGCACATAATTTTTATCCGCATTTTGTCTTTATAAATAAATCAGTAGAAGAAAATTTTTCAGTTTATGTGTCAAAAAAAATAGTTGTAATTCGAGGAGAGCATAATTCAACAGGTACATTTGGATTAAAATTATATATTGGATGGATTAATTCATGTTTAATGATAAAAGACGATGCTTTACGTCGCAATACTATTTATGAAGTATTTCTTGGATCATCATTAATAAAATCAATTATAACTCTTATTGTGCTAGAAAAGATTAGAAATGATAAAGATCTTCCAAATAATGGATTGTCCTTAGTTTGGGGGATATTTTTAGCTTTTAAAGGTAGTAAAGATATATTTTCATTGTTAGTAATTATTCCTACACTATTAATACCTAGTATTTTATACAAAACTGTAATAAAAATTTTTTTATTAGTTAAATATGGTAAGTCAAATTATGGAGAAAAAAGGGAAGAATTAACATTAGATGAAAACTTCGGGGGTTTTAGAATATAATTTTAGTGAAAAAACTGAATTTTATCCTTTAAATGGTTACAATAAACATCTGTGAAAATGTTGGACAAATATTATATACCTCTTAAAGCCTTACGGATATTCTGTATCCTTATATCCCATGTATTATTTTTCAAAAACTCAATTCTCTGTTTGTTGGAATATTTTTTAGGAAAATTTTCCCTGATCATATCACTTAAAAGTATGTTTAAATCTTCTTTATCCTGATAAAATGATACAAATGGAGAAAACCGCTTTATTTCATCATAATAAACTGAAATTATCGGTTTATTATAATTTATATACTCATTAAGTTTAACAGGATCAACTGAAAATATTAATTCATTTAATTTAAAGGGCATGATTAAACAATCAAAATCTTTAGCATATGAATATAAGTCGTCATGCTTAACAGGACCATATATCTTTATACGTTCGTGATGCTCCAGTTTATTATCTATAGGACCTATAAGATGATATTCAATATTTTCATGGCGTTCTAATGTATGATATAAAGATTCAAAATCAAACCAGGAGGAAATAGCACCAGTATATCCAATTTTATATATTTTTTTAATTTTTACCTGGTGATTATCATTTAAATTTAGTATGGTCCCATCAAAAGCATTTCTGTTCAATACTACTTTATCCTTACATTTTTCTCTTTTATCCAGCTTACGCACCAAACTATCTGCCGATACAAAAATTAGAGATGAATTTTGTATTAATTTAATTTCTGAATTTAATAACATATTTTTAAAATTAAAACTCTCATCAAAAGCAAGTGCATCATCCATACAGTCGTAAATAATTTTTGATTTATCATAAAAAGAGATATAATCATATAATAATGGAAATGTAAGCCAAATATAATCTGGATTATACTTTTTTAAGATAAGTTTGAAGTATGTTCTCCAAATTATCTTATTCAAATTATGAAATATTTTTATCCTATTAGAAAATGGTAAACATGGTAACTGGCATAAAAACACATTTAAATAAGAATTTTTATCACCAAACATCTTTTTAAACTTTTTAGAATAGGAGACTGGAAAAAAAACGCGCATTTCATAAAATTCAGATAATCCTTCAGCTATAAACTGGGGACGTTGTTTAATTATTTCCCAATCAACATGCATTAAATATAAAATCTTTTTAACCATAGAACTTCATTTAATATTTATAATTTAAAAAATATATACTTTATGATAATATTTTAATAAAATAATAAAAAAATAAGTTTATAAACTCACGAAAAATTCTAGTATTTCATTAAAAGTCTCAATTATAATTCTTAATTGGAATGAATGAAAAGATACACTTTAATGCTTAGAATCTATTTACTTGAGGGATTACTTTAATTTTAACGTTATTATAATTGATAATGAATCTGCAGATGAATCAATAGTAAAAATTAGAGAGTACTGTGAGGAAAAATTGAAATTAAGTCCAATTTTTTTGAATAATCAAATGAAAATTAACCAATGAAATCAATAGAGCTTTCAAAAGGAGAAATTGAATATTCACATTATAATAATAAAATCATAGATTCAAAGAAGACACTATACTGATAAAAAATGACAAAAATTATGCTTTTGCAGAGGGAAACAATATTGGAATAAAATGCGCACTCTCTAATTTAAATTTAGACTATGTTTTACTTTTAAACAACGATACCTTTGTTGAACCCTATTTTTTAAATGAATTACTAAATGTGAAAGAGTTCAATGACAATATCGCTATTTTAGGTCCACCTGTATACTGGTACGATAATAAAAATAGAATATAATCTGCATGCGTAAAATTACACATGTCTAAAATAAACATATTTTTTAAATAATTTAGAATTTTCAAGGAACTTTTGTACTTATTAACTTTTTTAGAAGTTTAAAGTAATAAAAGATTAAATTAAACTTTTTTATAGGTTTTTAGAAGCCATAATCATTTTTTTAATTTATATACCATT
>DADN01000075.1 GCA_002509665.1 Methanobacterium sp. UBA8 | reverse complement strand
GGAGATTTGGAGACAGCTAAAAAATAGATTAATGCGACAACGCTCATCAGATGTAATTCAACGAAATTTCAAAAGGGTACACATGAATTATGTGTACCTTTTGAGCAACGCAATATAATGTGCGGGACTTCGGGGGCTTACATTCCGTATATTGATTGAATACAAGCACTATATTGAATTTGGATATAAAGGGTATGAAGAAATTAATCGTTAGTGTCAGTTGAAAGGCATGAATGGTTTGCATCTTGCTGGGACAAAACAGCTGTTGATTCATAAAGCAATATGATATAGTCTGTCACAAGATTGCTTCAGCATCCCTTACAGATGACAAAAAAGCATAATCAATAGTGTATTCCATCATCCTGTCAACCTGACATGCATACATGGAGGAAAATTCATCATGTTGTATCTCTGCTTGATAAAGACCATCTGTGGCATCATTCATGCCACAAGCACTTATTCATGCATTTCTGAAGAACTTAACCGGATAACCCAGCACTAAAAAATGATTTTGACTGCCCTGTCAGTTAATCTGAGCATTAAGTTGGCTTACCGGCCATTAGAGCAGTTGTCTTTAGAGCTTGTATTGTTGAAAAAGGCATTTTACACTCGATCGTTATGAGGAAATGATTAGGCTGCATCTGTGGAATCTTGAGGCTTGGTGTTGATGGTAAAATATAAGGGTGATTGAAAGATCTTCGAGAGATGGGCATAAAAAGTGTATGAAATGAATCGCCTAAAAAGACTCTAAAAAGAATTATGAGACTCAAATAACATAGGAATAATTTTTGTGGCGAAGCCTATCCCAAAATATTGTCTAATCANNACATTAATATTGGTTTTGGGATAGGCTCGTAGAATGAATATGAGATGATTACATTAAAAATAGAAGTGAAATTTCTTTGTATTAGGGTGAAAGAATGAAGATGTTTAACGAGGCCACAAATAATTTTGTAAAAAATTGGATCCTACCAAAAGGTTTCCAAGATATCATAGTTAATCTGCTGTATACCAGGCGAAATAAAAATAGAGAACATTTATATTTGCTAGAAGAAAACAAAAAAATAAAAGATATTTATAAAGGAAAAAGATGTTTTATTATTGGAAACGGTCCCTCATTAAAACATCAGGATTTAAACAAACTAGAGGGCGAATACACTTTTGCAGTAAGTCATTTTTTTATGACAGACCTGTTTACCAAGATAAATCCTTTTGGATATGTTGTTGCAGATCCCGCGCTTTTTGATGACTCGGATTTCGCAATCGAATGGTTAACGAAGTTAGATCAACAGTGCAAAAATCAAAGCTTCTTTTTTCCAATAAATGCAGTTCAAACAATACAAAAATATAACATGTTTCAAAACAGACGTGTTTATTATTTGGACATGTCTAGTCAATTTGATGAAGATACTTCTAAGTTTGACATCGATCTAACAAAAAAAATTCCCAGCGCTCAAACAGTTATCATAATGGTAATTATGATTGCTGCATATATGGGATTTAAGGAAATATATTTAATTGGATGTGACTCAGATTGGGCTAAATATCCTTCTTCAAGAGGATATTTGCCTCACTTTTACAATGAAGATGATAAAGTCACAAAACCAAAAATTTGTCCAAGAAAGGACTGGAAATATGAAGATGTATTAAATGCAGCTTTAATAATATTCAAAAGTTATCGGTTATTGGGAAATAAACTACAGGAAAAGGATACTAAAATTTACAATGCTACTGGAGAAAGTTTTTTAGATATGTTTGAAAGAATCAACTACGAATCTATATGGAATGATCACATATAAAATAATTAATTAAAGGTAAGATAGATATTATGATAAAAAGTCTAATTAGTTTTTATATAAAATTGTACTCCTTGGGAGCAAATTATAGGATCAAAAAAAGAGTGGAAACTTTGAAATTGCGATACCCAAATTCCATAATAGATCCTAGTGCTTCAATAACTCCTGATTGTAAACTAGGGAATCATACTGTAATTCACTCGAATGTTAATCTCTCAAATGTAATAATTGGAGATTATTCTTACGTAAATTCAGATATCAATAATGCAACAGTTGGAAAATTTTGTTCTATAGCGCCTTTTTGTCGAATTGGGATAGGCAAGCATCCGTCTAAAGATTTCGTTTCTACTTTTCCAGCATTTTTTTCAGAGAACAATGCTGGTTGTAAAGTCTCATTCTCAGAAAAAGATTTGTTTAACGAATTCGAAAGAATTGAAATAGGAAATGACGTTTGGATAGGTATAAACTCAATCATATTAGATGGAGTTAAAATTGGAGACGGTGCCATAATAGGAGCAGGTGCTGTTGTAACCAAAGATGTAGATGATTATGCGATTGTTGGGGGTGTACCTGCTAAATTAATCAGATACAGATTTTCTGAGGAGCAAATCGAATACTTAAAACAAATTAGGTGGTGGGATAAAGATATTAATTGGATAATGGGTCATCAAAAGTTATTTCAAAATATTGATTACTTTATTAAAGGTACTAAAAATAAATAAACTCGAAATTCTAGTACTTTTCCAGTCCTGTCAAACCCCAACTCTCAAGAAGTTATCAGAATGAAGGTCACTTTAGTTTGATCCAACGATACTGCAAATTTGTAATAATACCTACATAGAAGACTANNCATCGTACTTAAAAATTTCAATTATTACACCATCTTTCAACTCTGTGAAATTCATTGAGAAGGCGATAAAAAGTGTTCTTGCTCAAAACTACCCTAATTTTGAACATATAATAGTTGACGGCGATTCAACCGATGGAACTGTAAACATTCTTAAAAAATATAGGCACCTCATATGGATTTCTGAGCCAGATAAAGGACAATCGGATGCAATGAATAAAGGTTTTCGAATGTCAACTGGGGACATCATTGTTTATCTAAACGCAGATGACTATTTTGCAAAAAATGCATTTTATGAAGTGGCAAACGCCTTTAAAACCGATGAAAGTGCAGATTTCATCGTTGGAAATTTAATAATGATGCATGAAAATGGAACAATTGTTGAAACCGGAAACAACTTTAAACCAGAAATATGTAGGATGTTAAAATGGTGGGAACATGATAGTTATCCATATAATCCAGTATCTTATTTTTATAGAAGATCTGTTCAAGAGAAAATATCATTTGAACAGAGTCTTCGTTTTTCTATGGATTATAAGTTTTTACTCGATGTTTGTCGATATAAATTTAAAATAAAGAAAATTAGTGTGATCCTTGGAACTTTTTATCTGAGGAAAGGATGTAAAACTTTTGACTCACCAGACAACTGGAGAGTAAGGGCTGAAAATTTTAATTTTGCAAAAAAATATTGGGATTTGTGTCCTTCAAAGAGTCTTATAGTTGAACACTACTATCATATATATTTTCCTTATATATCTATTAGAGGTTTTTTACGTTTAATAAGATATCTTTTGAATTTAGTAAGACGTCTTTTATATTTAGTAACATATAGAAATTTTTGAATTATAGAAGGAATGTATAATGGGAAACAAATGCCAAATTTCAATTATAATTTCAACGTTAAATCGGGCAAAATACCTTGAAAAAACGTTAAAATCCCTAATTAACCAATCTTTTTCATCGGACCAGTTTGAAATACTTATCGTAGATGGAGGATCTACAGACAACACAAAAGATATTTGTGATAGGTTAATTAATAAAAACCCGAATTATTCGATTCACTATATATATGAACCAGAACCTGGATCATTAGCAGGACGGCATAGGGGTGCACTAGAAGCAAAGAGTAAAATTTTTACATTTATTGATGATGATATTGAAGCAGCTCCAAACTGGCTTTCATCCATAAATGATGCATTTAGAGATCCCAACGTTCACCTTGTCGGTGGAAAAAGTATACCCAAATTTGAAGCAAATCCTCCTTTATGGTTAAAAGACCTTTGGTGGACTACACCATATGGTGGAAAAGCATGCGGTTATTTGAGTCTTCTTGATCTAGGAGATAAAACACTAAAAATCCATCCAAATTATGTCTGGAGCTTAAATTTATCAATACGAAAAAAAACCTTCTTTGACGCTGGAGGATTTAATCCAGATATATACCCAAAAAGATTACAGCGATTTCAGGGTGATGGAGAGACAGGTTTAACAAAAAAACTATTTGAGAGTGGATATGAAGCACTTTATCATCCTGATGTAGCAGTATTCCATATTATACCTGCTGATCGAATGACAGTTGATTATTTTGAGAAGCGAATGTATTTTCAAGGTGTTGCTGATTCATATTCTGAGATTAGAAAAAACATCATTTCAACAAAAGAAAATTTTTCTTTAATAAATAGAGTTAAAAACTTATTAATAAAATATGTGAGTAGAGATGTTCAAATTCAGTTATCTAATGTCATTATTTATATTAAATTCTCGAAGGAGATTAGAGAGATAAAAAAGAAAATGAGACTAGCTTATGATGATGGATATAAATTCCATCAAGCTCAGGTAAAAAAAGATCCAATCTTATTAACATGGATCTTAAAAGAAAATTATTGGGACTATCACTTACGGTTCTATACCAATGATGGTAAGATTGCAGGTACGATGGAAAAAAGTTATTGAAAATGATTCTCTCTAATATATCTGCATTTTATATATTTTCGAGAAATAAATATTTTTCTTGATAGTGTCTCAAAAATCTTCAAATAAAGGGGTCTAATCAAAGTCAATCTCAGCAAGCTGTCTTAAAACGACATCCGATTTTACAGTTATGAGAAAAAATTTGACTTAAAAACAGGTATATATCTAAATTCTAGAGTAATTTCCAATAAAAATCCAAAGTCAACTATACCAATTATTTCATTGTAGAAATTTGTTAAGCTTTAGGACATCCTGTCTTCTATGGATTTGAATAGCCATTTTAGAGTTTGTGTATTTCCTTAAATCGAGTGAAAATAAAAATGGAATATCATTTGAATATGAATACATGGTTTTACATTCCAATATCTTTTTAAATTTGTAAAAATATAGAAAGTTATATTAAAAATGCAGTATAAAAAGTACAGACGAGTTGTTCAAATGTTCGAAGAAATAATTCACAATAACGAACTGCTAGCAATAATTGTATCCAGCGCTTTCAATAAAGAAGGCATACATTTTTTTACACCCGGTGATTTCTCTCAGCAGTTAGCCTTCATGAAACACCCCACTGGCAAAATAATTGACCCGCACGTCCACAACCCCGTAAAAAGGGAAGTGCATTATACCCAAGAGGTACTCATAATCCGTGAAGGCAAATTAAGAGTGGATTTTTATGACGAAAAACAAACTTACATTGAAAGTAGGGTTCTAGAATCAGGAGATGTAATTCTTCTCATAAAAGGCGGGCATGGGTTTAAAGTCCTTGAAAATGTAGAAATGTTTGAAGTTAAGCAAGGACCTTATGCAGGAGATAAAGACAAAACCAGATTTACAGGAATTGATAAATCTAAAATTAGATATAATGAGGAAGCGCAATGATTCCAGTAAATGAGCCACTTCTTGATGGAAATGAAAAAAAATATCTCATGGAATGCATCGACACAGGGTGGATTTCAAGCGAAGGCCCGTTCGTAAAAGAGTTTGAAGGAAAGTTTTCAGCGAAA
This sequence comes from Methanobacterium sp. UBA8, assembly GCA_002509665.1. Classification (GTDB taxonomy): domain Archaea; phylum Methanobacteriota; class Methanobacteria; order Methanobacteriales; family Methanobacteriaceae; genus Methanobacterium_D. The sequence continues at coordinate 1,429 of DADN01000075.1, read as the reverse complement.
GTGGGCAGAAAATATGGGATTGCAGTTTGCAATGGTTCTGCAGCACTTGTTGTGGCGGTGGCGGCTCTGGGACTTAAAAAAGGCGATGAAGTTATCATGCCCACATTTACGATAATCTCCTGTGCTAATGCCGTTATAATGGCTGGTGCCACTCCTGTATTGGTCGATAGCGATCCTTACACATGGAACATGGATGTGAACCAAATAGAATCAAAAATTACCCCTAAAACCAGAGCAATAATGGTGGTTCACATATATGGATTACCTGTGGACATGGATCCTGTAATCAAGCTTGCTAAAAAACATGGATTGAAGATAATAGAAGATGCTGCAGAAGCTCATGGACAAACATATAATGGAAAGCCATGTGGCAGTTTTGGTGATATTAGTGCTTTTAGTTTCTATGCCAATAAGCACGTAACTACGGGTGAAGGAGGAATGGTAGTTACTGATAACGAAGAACTCGCAGAGAGATGCATGTCTTTACGTAACCTTTGTTTTCAGGCAAATAAAAGGTATATCCATGAAGAAATAGGCTGGAATTTTAGAATTACCAACCTTCAGGCTGCAGTTGGTCTGGCACAGCTTGAAAGACTAGAGGAGTTTGTAGAGAAAAAAAAGAAAATGGGAAAATACTATACAGAAAAATTAAAAGAAATAAAATGTATCCAGCTTCCTCTTGAGAGAACATCTTATGCGGATAATATCTACTGGGTTTATGGAATTATATTGAATGATATTATTGGGGTAAGTTCCGAAAAAACAATGGCAAATTTCAAAGAAAAAAGAATTGGCACAAGATCTTTTTTTTATCCGATTCATGAACAGCCCATCTTTCATAAAATGGGACTATTTGAAAATGAGAGTTACCCTGTTGCAGAAAGAATAGCTAGAAAAGGATTATATATACCAAGTGGACTTGCTTTGACTATNNTAGGGAGCAAATGGATGAGGTCGTCAGGGTAATAACAGAGGAACTAAAATTATGATCAAATACCTGAGTCAGAAACAATGAACAGTTTAAGGTGAGGAAAGAAGGTTGGAATATAGTATGAGTCTATCCCAAAAGCAATAGTATATTGAAATTATAAATTTACCTTTATGTCATTTCGTGAAATCAATGATTTAGCACGAAGGTATGTGAGGAAATCTTCCTCACGTGCTCTCCTCATCCTTTTTTCTTGTAATTGCAAATATTTCACTCATTATTGTTATCCTTTCATCAACCGGGAATATCTCAGTCTCGACAATCTTCCTCTTTTGACTCAACTTTCAAAGAAACGCGATTTTTGCTTTGATTTTTCCCCCAAATCACTGCCAGATGACCACTCCCTAATTAGCATTTTGTAGATCCTAACTATAGTTCCTAACTCAACAAATTGCACTTTTTTGCCAGAATGGGAGAGAATCCCACCTTGTGGCGTACCTG
>DADN01000277.1:413-2845 GCA_002509665.1 Methanobacterium sp. UBA8 | reverse complement strand
TCATTGGTAAAATTTCATTTTGAGTGATTTTGAGGTCTGCATCAACGTCAGATACTTTTAAAGTTGTATTCCTGCTGAAAACTGAAGGATACAATCTTGCATAAGATAAAAAAGGTGTTAAAAACAGGACAATGACTTCATTTCTTCCACCGGACTTAATCCCATCTAAAGCTTTTCTAATGCACGGNNCAGCTACTTCTTCTGCAATCTTTAAAAGTGTTGCATTGGGTTCTACTTCACGCCCTGCAATTTCATGTACGTTTTTTATGTAGTTTTCAGTGTTCTGCATGATCATCTTGATCATGATGAGTTCCTTAATTCTGTTTCCAATAAACACGTTGTACATTCTTTCGGGTTGTTGAAGTTTTACAACATCCCCAAAGTATTCCATGAAGTCTTCCTGGTCTAATATAACGTTCCCGTCTTTTAAAACTAAATCTTGAAGGTTAATTTTTTTTGAACTTAAAAGATCAGCCAATGATGTCCATTTAATTCTATCCTGAACAATAAGGATGTTCATTATTTTATCTACAATTTCTGACCTGTCTTTTTCATAAAGCTCTTCAAGCCTGTTTTCAATGATCTGTCCCTGCAGTTCGGATACTGCGCGGCTTTCTCTGGAATTAGGGCCATATTTAATTCCAACGGCCTGGCAAAGGATATAAAATGCAATCACGTCGAATTTTGTTATTTCCGGATAAAATAAGAAAGCGTATTTTTTGTGGTTATATTTTGGATTGCTTTTTTTATCAACGTACCATTCTACTCTTTTAATAACCAGATCAAAGTAGCTTTTAGGTATATAAGAATCATCTGATATTTCTTGAGCTGTAATTGAATTAACTGCATCTATAATATCATCATTTACATCAACTATCCTGTCTAAATCTCCTCCATCTTCCCTGACTATTTGTTTTCCTTCATCTGATAAAGGATTTATAAAGGACATTGGTATCATACGATTAATGCTTTCTGATTCTCTTCATTATAAATAGTTACTGTATAGCTACCTTCATGTAATATGAATTTCACAAAAGGAGTACCATCATATAAGAATACATAAATATGACACTGGATTTAAACAAATTTTTAGAATGGTTCGCAATCAAAAAATAGAAAAGCTACTATTTTAAAGTATATAAAAATAGAAAAATAATATATATTTATATTTAGAAATTTTATATGTATAATAAATTATCTACCTTAACTTTTAAAGAGTATTCACGACTTATTATAATCTAAATTAGCGAATTACAGGGTTTTAAAACTTTGTTATTCAATTTTAAGGAGGAATAAATTTGAGTAAATTATTTATGACCAGTGCACTACCGTATGCAAATGGACCTATCCATTTAGGGCATTTAAGATCAACTTATATCCCTGCAGACATTTATGCACGTTATAATAGGATGAATGATGTTGATGTCCTTTTTGTTTGTGCAACTGACGAGCATGGAACTCCTATTGCAGTTAGGGCCGAAGCAAATGGGAAGTCTCCCCAAGAAATAGCTGATGAATATCATAAAATTATTAAAAGTGATCTTGATTCATGTAATATTTCCTTTGATTATTTTTCAAGGACTACCGATCCTGTTCACTATGAACTTTCACAGAAATTTTTCTTAAAACTTTATGAGAAGGGTTACGTCTATGAAAAAATAATAAAACAGCCTTACTGCCATGAATGTGAAAGATTTCTCCCAGATAGGTATGTAGAAGGTACATGTCCTTACTGTAAAGGGGAAGCAAGAGGAGACCATTGCGAAGTATGTGGAAGGCATTTAGAACCTACACAGCTGGAAGAACCGGCATGTCTTATCTGTGACTCCACCCCTGAAATTAAAGAATCTAAACACTACTACTTTAAATTAAGCCATTTTCAAGATTATGTAGAAAAATGGATAACTGAAAACAAGGAATTATCCCCTAACGTTAGAAATTACGCTCTTCAGTGGATAAAAGATGGACTACAAGATTGGATCCTTACAAGAGATATGGAATGGGGTATTCCAGTTCCATTAGATGAAGCTAAAGGTAAAGTACTCTATGTATGGGTTGATGCTCTAATTGGATATTTATCATCCGCCTCTTTGTGGGGTAAGCGAGAAAACAAACCATGGAAAGATTACTGGAACGATAGGGCCGTGCATTTCATAGGTAAAGATATTATATATCACCATTCTATATTCTGGCCGGCAATGCTCCATGGATACGGCTGTAAACCTCCTTCAAATATTGTTGCAGGGGAATACCTTTCACTTGAAGGACGAAAGATGTCAACAAGTAAAAACTGGGTGATATGGGCAGCTGATTTCCTTAAAAAATTTGAATCTGATGTATTAAGATACTATCTTATTGTAAATGCGCCACTTACCCGTGATACAGATTTTTCATGGGACGACTTCCAGCGCCGTGTAAATGACGAACTTGTA
>DADN01000277.1:224-378 GCA_002509665.1 Methanobacterium sp. UBA8 | reverse complement strand
AATTTAAAGACAAAATAAACAACATCCAAAATGTTGTTTCAGAATTTATCGAAAGTTATAAATTTAGAGAAGGCCTTGTTGAGATAATTAAGCTTGCTAAATTTGGTAACAAATATTTCAATGATAAAGAGCCGTGGAAAGCTGTGAAGGAAAG
>DADN01000277.1:0-164 GCA_002509665.1 Methanobacterium sp. UBA8 | reverse complement strand
AATGCAGAAGAAATAACTAACTGGAAAACTGCAGGTGAATTTATTCCAGCAGGCCATGAAATTGGTAAACCAAAACCATTATTTTCTAAAATTGATGATAGTATAATTAAAAAAGAAAAAGAAACACTTTATGATAATTTAGAGGAAACTGAAACTATGAAAGA
>DADN01000130.1 GCA_002509665.1 Methanobacterium sp. UBA8 | reverse complement strand
AATATCGAGCGCCTTTGTAATTTCGAGCGCCTTTATAATCTCTAAAGCCCCTATAACCTCTAAAACCCTTAGAACCTCTATAACCTTTATAACCATACGAACCACGATAACGGCGATATCTGCTCAAGCGAGGATATAACGTACGAACCTTTCGTAATCTAAGAATTATTCTTTTATTAGTCAAAGTTCTTCTCTTACAACGTGACAAACCAGGGATAAAACGAGTCTTCATCCAAGAATACAAACGGTACCAGACCCTACTAGTAAAACGACGTAAACCGAAATGGCTTGGAGTCCAAGTAAGCTTACTTTCAGGTTCAATACTTAACTTTTGCACCAAATGGAGTAAAGAAGATTGCTTTTTTCTAAACAATCGTTGTTTCTGTGAAGTAATAAGTAACCATTTCTTTAAAGCAGAAGGAATCACACTGCTTCCGCGAAACAACGGATTTAAACTATAAACAAATAAGAACCTATAAATAGCAGCATTTAGCTTATCTTTCGGCGCAGAAAATAATTTTTTCTTACGAATACCGCTTAATGCTAATCTTGTTAATGGTGAGTTAACTTCTGAAACTCTTAAACGACGACGACTACTACTAGATACCCCGTAACGATAAATTGTCCACAAATAGGAATGTAGTTTACCAATAAAAGGTTTAGTTTTACGAACTTTAAATAAATAAACATCTACACCTGGCTGTAAAACTAATTGTTTACCGGATAAAATACCTCGTCCAAACACCCCCAAATAATACGACGAACCTGCTATTTTACCGAAAAGAAAACCTTCACTAAAGGAATGAGAATGTTGCTCTTCCGCTACAAACATAGACACTGGTGCGATTCCATGAGATGTAAACCAAGAACCGGAATCTAGACGCATTGTAATCTTTTCACGTAATGGGATTGTTAACCAACGAGGGAAAGTATCTGACTGAAACACCTTGTGGAACAATGATCCACTTGCCACTCCTCGAGGTCCATTTATAAAACTTCGCCATATTGAGTTTAAAGATACCTCAACATTACGTACTTTTACCTTTTTAGACATACGAACTTTACGCCTTGAAACATGACCAGCCGCGTTTAAAATATTCAATCGCTTCACTTCTGGATGCAAAAAAAATGACATTCTATTTCTCATGGTTCTACGTAATTTATAACCAAAAGAAGCACTGTATCCTAAATTAAACTTACGCTTATAACGCTTACGAAATAAACGAGATCGCAACGCCGCCCGGAAAATGGATAATTCGGGTACAGAAAAACTACCTAATTTTTTTCGTAATAAGAATCCCAAAGGACTTAGTTGTAAACTTTCGTACTTTGGAGAACTTAAAATAGAATCCTTAGACACAACATCCGCTACAGGAATACCATAAAATAAAGGCAAATCATTTCTCCATTTCCACAAACGAACCATCCAATTTAGACGAGATTTTAGGCGCAAGATGGATGGAAAAAAAATAGAACTCATCTTCTGTGGTAAAGTATGTAATACTCTACCTCGAAGTCTACGTTCAGCCATTACTTTCTTTAATGCATAAATNNAATATATTTCCTTCGCTAAATATCGACGTCGAGACATCGATTTCTTTTTACCTCGAGATACAGGCTTTTTGGCCGTACTCTTGAATTTATTAAATTTATTGAAAACACCACGCATTACCTTTTATCTACAAAAACTTAAATGTATTATGCAACTCCAATAAAGACGCTTGATCTCCGACAGAAGCTTCCTCCACAAACTCCGAAGCCAATAGATTCTGAGACTTCGCAATCTTCACATATTTATTATAGATATAAGAATGTACGGGTCCTACGCCTAAAAAAATATTTAAAAAGGCCAAAGCCAACTGACCCGCAACACCTGTATTACCAGATAAAGATGACGAATTCAATGCTGTACGTATTAGATATTTTAGTGGGCGAAGAATACTTTGTTTANNTTGGAATTACAGTTTCCATACGTCCACTTTTTTTAATACGAACATCTAAAAACAAACGCATGTTCAACAACGCCGACTTAAACACTAACAACGGCGGTAATGATGTCCACTTTTTGATAAGCTTAAAGACCTTTAATAACAATGAAAAACTCTTATATTTTTTCCCTTTTTTTACTAACTGACAAATAAATAAATTGATAAATGGATCTGTACTCATCCAATGAACTTTCGAAGACATAGGAGTCTCCACACTGAATTTTAAATACTCCATTCGTTGCTCTTTAATATGTTCTTTTAGTAATCTATACTTCATTCCTATTAATAATTCCAAACCATATAAGAATCTACATGCATAAACAAAAAGGCCATAATAAACATTAAAATTCCAATAACCGGAAACAATGTTTTCCACCCCAAAGCCATCAACTGATCATAACGGTAACGAGGAAATGTTGCTCGTACCCAAATAAATAACAATACGTGTAGTGCAACCTTAATAGCAAACCACACATAACCAGGAATAAATGATAAAATCTCCAAAGGAGGCAACCAACCACCGAAAAAAAACAAAGTAGAAATAGCGCTCATGGCAACTATGTTATTATATTCTGCCAAGAAAAATAACGCGAACGGAATACCTGAATACTCAACGTTATATCCTGCCACCAACTCCGCCTCAGCCTCCGGCAAATCAAATGGTGCTCTATTCGTTTCAGCTAATAAACAAATTATAAACACCACCCACACAGGTAACAATGGTACTACAAACCAAACATTCTTTTGCACCAAAACAATATCCACCAAATCTACGCTCTGTGCCATCATTGCCATTAACAAAAACACGAAACTCAAACAAACCTCATAAGAAATCATCTGCGCAGTGGAACGTAACCCTCCGAGAAACGCATACTTAGAGTTACTAGACCAACCAGCAAATATAATTCCATAAGCACTCAACGACATAATAATTAACAAGTACACTAAACCATTCCAAGATGTTGCCTGTACATCATACTCGTCAAAAGGCAAAGCTGTCCATATCTTCAAACTACAAAAAAAACTAAAGATTGGAGCTAACAAAAACACAAAAGTATCTGCATCCCTTGGAACAATGTTCTCCTTCAATAACGCTTTCAAACCATCGGCAAAAGGCTGCAAGAATCCCAAGAAACCAACCACATTCGGTCCTCGACGACGTTGTACACTTGCCAAAGCTTTTCGCTCTACTAATGTACTAAACGCAATTACAAATAAAATAAAAACTAAGAAAATCAAGAAATTTACATATTCTAAAATAAAAGGAATTTGATATAATAACTCTCTTATCTGCATTAATCATATACTAAACTTTATTCTCATAAATCACATCATTGGAAATTATTCTACTCCATGGAGATAACGTTTCAAAATTACGCAACTCTTGCACTAAACTTACCTCTTTCTGTACAAT
>DADN01000219.1:2251-4222 GCA_002509665.1 Methanobacterium sp. UBA8 | reverse complement strand
CTTTTCGGAAAACCACTGATACTGTACCTTGGTATCATAACACTTTTTTCATTCATATTAACTGCATCCATTGGAATCTCAATCCATGAAGGATTATCTAAAATCAAATTTAAATGGCACCCCACAATCGCAGGAATCTCATTTAGTCTGGCAATAATACACGGTACATTAGGAATCCTGGCATATTTCTAACCTTCCCCAGTAATTAAACTAATAATAAATCAGTATTTTAATAATTTCTAATTGTTAATGAGGCAGCTCCGCCTATTCATTTTTTTAATAGCTGCACCCAGAATTCCACTAATTGAGCCAGTGATGGAGCCAATGATGCAAAAAACCATTGGCAAATCTGATTTAAAAAAATCAATAATATAATTACTTTTTTACATTACAGAAAAACTCATACTTTTGTCCTGATTTATTTTTATGCCACATAAATCGCCCTTATTGTTAGGATAACCTAATAATATTAGACATGCCTAATAAAAAGAAATATAACTAACGTTTTAAGCCACCAAAGACTATATATGCCTTGAAATTATATGAAGATAAATTGTGTTTGGAATCTAATTTACCATAGTAAACTGAAAGATTCCATTCAGGTCGGGTGATGAAAAATGTTTGATCCAAAAAAATTAATGGACACTGCAATTGATCAGGTTCAAAAAAGTGGAACTTCTAGGGGTAGCAGCAGGGGCGAAGTAGATGATATTCTCTACAAAATGACCAGAGACCTTGAAGAAGTTAGAATGAAAAATAGGGAACTCACAGAGAGGTTAAATGATTTAGACATGCAATTTAACCACTTGAAAAATTTACTTAATCGAAACGACAGACGCTACTAACTTATTATATTAAATCATTTAACTAATGGTTTAATCCTTACTTAAAACTTTTTTTACTATTTTTTAACTTTATTTAACAAAGCAGGTTAACTTTCAACTATTTAGGTTTACTTAACTATTTACTCCAGGCAATTTGTCTGCCAGAGCATTATCCTCCATTTTTAAGACTATTAGAGCAGATAATATTCCTATTAAGGCACCGAAGGCAACATCCAATGGATAATGAACACCAATGTATATCCTGGAAAACCCTATAACTCCTGCAAAAGCTAATAAAGGATAAATCAAACCATAACTTTTTCCTCTGAAATTAAATTTGTATTTAAGCCCGATTACCACCGCAGCTGCAAATGATGATGCTGTATGGCCAGAAGGGAAAGAATAGGATCCATTTTCATAGACTAAAAGATCAACATTGGGTAGAGTCAGGAAAGGCCTGGGTTCCGCTATTATAAATTTCAATAAATATACAATAGCATTACTAACAAATAGAGCAAGTAATCCAAGGACAGCTACCTTCTTCCCTTTTACGCCTCCAAACACAAATAATAACCCGCAGATAACAACCCAGGCTATAATACTCCCAAAATTAGTGATTAAAGGCATTATAAAATCGAATACACTGTTATCCATCCCATTAATCATGTAGAAAAGATTTATATTTTGATTGAGTATTCCTGATAGTATGATGTCTTGCATGGATATTACTCCGATTATTGATTATCTATAATTTAAAACACTGTATAGGTGGTCTTTTTGTTAAATTTGAAGGATTACCTTAATAACTTACTATTCTGTCATTTTATGGCCTGAACTTATTTCATGGACTATAATTACTTCAGAGTTTTCAACATTAGTATTCAAGAGATATGAAGATTGGTATTCAAGATATGTAGATGGGTATCAAGAGATATGAAGATCCCAATTAAAAATCTTTTAAATATCTCTGTTTAATTTCATCGAATTCTTCCTGACTGAGAGCTCCAATATCCAATAGTTCTTTGGCCTCTTTTAATTTCTCCGCCAAAGTTTGTTTGGGTGTCTGTTGAGTTTTAACCTCAGAAGTTTCATCCAAAATACGAGAATTCAACTTATCCACAAACTGTTTTAACAGGTCTCGGTCCGC
>DADN01000219.1:0-2230 GCA_002509665.1 Methanobacterium sp. UBA8 | reverse complement strand
GTAAACCCTTTATCATAACGAACACTTAATATATCCAGATATTTAATTAATTCACTTGAATCATTTGAAAAAGGATTGTTACTTCTTAGTCTAATGCAAACTCCTTCATCTTTTAAAGTGACCGTACCATATTTCGAATTATGATTGCAGGGCAAACTAATAGCTTGTTCTTCGGGTTTAGTCATTTTATTATTCCTTAGTAATGTGAAGTTAGTGAATAATTCTTGCAATTCTTTATTTATTAAAATTTTGGAGGATAAAAAGGAGTTTCAAACATCACTTTTTATGGAAGCTTTTTATATAATTAATTACACTATGTAATAATAGTTACAGTATGTAATTAGTAATTCAAATTGTTATAGGTATGCCAGTAATTGGGTGATGAAACTGTCATTTAAGAAATTAAAAGAAAAGGAAAAATTAGAAAGGCGCAAATACATAATCGATGCCGCGGAGAAACTATTTCTGGATAAAGGTTATGATAAAGTTTCAATGAGTGATATAGCTCAGGAAGTAGGAGTTAACAGGGTCACCCTATACATTTATTTCAAAAACAAGGATTCTATCTATTTTGCAGTGCTTCTGCGCGGTCTTTATCTTTTAAGAGATGCTTTCGAAAAATCAATTAAAGAAGATCAAAATGGGCTAGAAAGACTTATTGCATTATGCAATGCGTTTTTCAACTATCACCAGGAACACCCAAAATATTATAATCAATTAGCTTATATGAGGGCCAGGAGTTTTGATATTAGCCAGATAGAAAATACAGAAGAACATATGATTGTAGCTCAGGAACTTATGGATGCAATAAGTAATTCTATTGAAATGGGAATAAAGGAGGGAAGTATGAAAAAAGACCTTGAACCAATAAAAACTGCTGTTTTTGTGGTGAATAACTGTGAAAAATATGTGAATCCTGGACCGGATATGCTGGGGTTTTTAGGGATNNCCTCAAGAGCAATATTTAGAATATTCTTTTAATCTTTTGATTTCGACCATATCTAACCAATAACAAATTGATTTTGACCATATCCAACCAAAAACGAATTGAAATCAACCATATCCAATCAAGAACGGTTGAACGTGAATAATTTATCCTTAAGAGATGGTGATAATGAATAAAACAGAAATTTATTATTTTTCAGGCACAGGGAATTCTCTTGTTGTTGCCAGGGATCTTGCAGAGAGAATGGGAGGAAATTTAATATCCATACCTTCCGTGATGGATAAAAAAAGGATAACAACTGATGCCGATGTAATTGGAATTATATTTCCTGTTTATTATCTGGGAACAGTCAATATTCCCCTGGTTGTCCAGCGATTTGTCATGAAACTGGATGAAATACGTACAAAATACATTTTTGCAGTATGTACCTATGGCGGGGGGTCAGGTTCCACACTAAAAATACTGGATAAGATGATCAAAGCACGCGGTGGCCATCTTGCATCAGGATTTGGCGTTCAAATGCCTCAAAACGCGTTTAGGAAACCATTCGAGAATAAAACAAAACTTTACAATAACTGGAAAGAGAAAAAACTTGACTTTATTCAGGGACAGGTCCAACAGAAAAATGAAGGAGGGTTTGATAGAGATGGCCCATTCATTAGATTGTTTTTGAATATTTTGAGTATAATGATGAATAACAACTATTTAAAACCATTTTTTATAAATCCAATGAAAAGTACTGCAAAGCTTTCAAAAGACCTAGATCTTACAATGGATGAAATTATACCCTTAATGGACCGAAGTTATCATACTGATGAGAATTGCACNNGATAATAAGCCAGAATGGCAGCACCACTGTGAGAATTGCCTGGCATGCATTAAATGGTGCCCTCAACAGGCCATACAGGGATATGGTGAACTACCTAAAGGTTATCATCATCCGGATGTGAAAATCTCAGATATGACCACTCCAAAAAGTAAATAAAAACAATCACCAACACAATCTGTAAGATAAAAAAAGATAATCTTAGACCGTGTAAAATCCAAACCATGACTGATTAAATAAACCCGAAGGATATTAAATTACAAGAAAATTATTTTAGACAGATTGTCATATCGTAAAATATATGTTGCCAAAAATAATTAGTTCCATTGGAATAGTACTCCTTATTTTTAGTGTTGTAGTTGTTTCAGGATGCCTCTCAAATGATCCACTGGATAATGTATATAAAACTGAATCTACTGGTTTAAAACATTTTGAGAGTGAAGGTATATCTTTTAATT
>DADN01000080.1:2585-3872 GCA_002509665.1 Methanobacterium sp. UBA8 | reverse complement strand
ACCATAGGAACTGTAGGATATGGTGATTACAGCCCCAAAAGTCCGTTAGGTATGTATTTTGCTATTTCAGTCATTATATTTGGTATTGGTACCTTTGCTCTGGCTATAGAGTCCCTGGTTGATTTATTGTTTAAAAAACAGCAGATGAAAATTATGGGGTTGATCAATGTGGAAAGATCAAAACACGTGGTAATATGCGGCTGGACCGAAAGTACAGTCGAATGTATAAAGGATATTAGTGTAGCTAGTGAGGTTTTCGTTCTGGATGATAATGAAAATGTTCGGAAAAATGCCCTCAAAAACGGGGCCAATTTTGTTCACGGAGATCCCACCAGAATCGCTGATCTCGAGAAAGCTAATGTTAAAGGAGCTAACGCAGTTATTGTGGACATGGAATCAGATTCAAAGACCATTCACTGCATATTGAGCATCCGTCACATAGACCAGAAAGTGAAAATCATAGCAGAAGCCCAGCGCTACGAGAACATTGACCAACTGAAACTGGCAGGGGCAAATCAAGTCATATCCCCCTTTGTAATCTCAGGCAGACTTATGTACAAAAGTATTAACGAGAGTTACGAAGCCATGTTCGTACAAGAAGTTCTGGCAGAACATAAAAACAGAGAGATGAGGGAAGTTAAAGTTACACCTAAAAGCTACTTCGATGGAAAAACTATAGAAGAAGCAGACATCCACCACAAAACAGGCGTTGTGATGGTTGGAATTGGTAAAAATGGCAAATTAGCTATTGATCCACCTCGTAACTTCCTAATTGAAGCTGGAGATACCATTCTGGGAATTGGAAAACCAGAAGAATTTGATGAGATGATAAAAAATGGGTGCGTTTAATCCATTTTTCATATTTTTATTTTAATCTTATTTTAATCTGCTTTAATGGTTTAATTTCGAATTCATTTCCAATTAATGTATTTTTAAAAGAATATGCAATGATCTCCACTTTTGCCTGCTGTGCCTGGGCAAGGGCAAGAGAAAAATCGGGATCCATCTCCCAGTTCGGTGAAAAAACTTTAGCATCCTCCCTTGGAATCAAAAATAGTACTGCAGATTCCATTCCCTCTTTTTTAGCTTTGATAAGTTCTTCCAGGTGTCTTTTTCCCCTGAGGGTAGGTGCATCCGGGAAACGAGCCTGACCCTTTTCAACCAGGGTGCAGCCTTTCACTTCCAGGAGCATCCAATTTTGGAGTGTAGCACTTCCATTTACAATCTCCTCATTTTTAAAATTAGAATTAGAAGTTAGAAGAAAATCAATTCTACTTTTACCAAAAG
>DADN01000080.1:0-2465 GCA_002509665.1 Methanobacterium sp. UBA8 | reverse complement strand
CGGGCTTCAGGAAGTAAAAGTTCTCGGAGTCGACCAGGGTCTCGTAGATGTGCCTTATCAGTCGTGCCATCTGCTTCAAATACCACAGTGAAGCGGTTGGGCCTTTCCTTGAATCTTCCAGTTATGATATTAGTGATTTTCATTAAATGAGATTTTGGTTATCTTATAATAAAATGGTTCCTACATTTTCTCCATTTCTAACCCGGACAAATATTCAATTCTCCTCAAATATCTTATCAATACTTTTATGGTGCTTCAATTTTCCCCCACATTCACATTCAGCAAAGTCTTCAGGAGACTCGTCTTCTAGGAGTTTATAGTAACCACGACATTCTTCACATATCAGGTACCCCTGCTCCTCTTCATCACTCTTTAATTTTTCTCCATCATCATTTAGATGGACATAATTCAAATCATGATTATCATCAATGAAATCTGTTGTATCTAGCTTAAAAAATCCAATATAATCGTTGGCCCCATTAATCTCATATTCTAAACCATCATAATCATTGTGTCTTACTATAATTGGGAATTCTTGAGGTTTTAATTCATTCTCCTGTGCAAATTTATTACCATGATCTATTAACATCTGGACTGTGTTTTTTATTTCATTTTCGTGTTTTTCGCCATTTAATGTTCTAATTTTATTGACCTTCCATGCTAAAGCCAAATACATTGAAAAAGTGCCCAATATTAAGATCAAACACATAGAATAAATGAAACTCAAATTTAAAGTTATATCAATTACTGCACAGACCCCTACCACTAAAAAAATCATTATTATGAACAAAATCGGGAATAAAATTGATTTTTTGCTTGATCTTAGCATGTCTTGAAAGTAAGTATCCGTTTTTTTCCTTATTATCTGATGCAAATTGGAATTTTTAACAAAATAGAACCGCTCCCTTTGATTAAAAAGCAGCTTCATTATGGTTTTTAAAGAATGTGGGAGAACACCAAAATATATGGGCGGTCTTAGTGATTCTTGTTCTGTTATATAAGTAACCATCCCCTTAAGCATCTTTTTAGGTTCAATATCATTATCAGACACTCTTATTTTTTCATTTAAATCCCGATATTTTAATGTTATTATGTTAAATATTATTCCAGAAAACAGTAAGAACAGCGAAAATGGCAAGTTTCCTGTAAAAGTATAATTAATATAGGCAAAAATTGGGAATATGGTTGGAATTAATGCTGCTAATGGAAATGGAACTTTTTCAAGGATGGATTCCTTAAAAGCAATTTTCATTACAAAAAATGCAGGTATCATGCTAAATGTAACAAAACCTATGATTAATTCAATTATGAATACATTTTGCCCAAAATCTGCAGAAAGAAACCCTACACCCAAGTCTGGGAAAAAATATAGTCCTAAAAAGTGTTCAATTGCCATAAGGTAAATAGCAATTAAAATAACGATTGAAATTTTCTTAACTTCCCTGTTCTCCGAGTAAAAAAGCATTTCTTCTTTATAAGACTTTAAAGATTTTTTACGTAATTTAAGATATTTAGGTATGTTTTTAACGATTAAATATGCCACATAAACAAACAAAACCAATTCTATAAGGCCTAAAATTATTAAAAAGATCATAAGAACTAATTCCATATCCAACAAAACCACTCCCTTTTGACATCTTTTACTTTCATTTTAACCCTAAACCATTCTGTATCATATATTCAAACCTAACCGCCTATACTAACAGCAAAATAACAAAATAGGCCCATAAATACAACAACCATGAACAGAAGTTTTAATGACTTCATTATTTCTTGATTTCCTGGAATAGTTCGAATTTCGTCTTCAAAATCACTGCAAGATGTTTTACGAGATGTTAGAAAACAGAGAATAAACCTTTGAATTACTGAACTTACACGCATTAACGAAACAAAATTTGTTAAAACCAAATATGCTGCGTATACCGCCAAAGTTAATTGGATTATGGCTAAAATAAGCATCAAAAAAAGAATAACCATTCCAATTTCCACCCAGCCCACTCCTCTAACTTATTGACTAAAATAAAATTAGTAACATTATAATAAAAAGCTTTCGGAAAATAATATAATAAAATAAATGAAAATAAAAATTATAGACTTAATCCATCAACAACCCTGGCAAATTCCGTGGCGTGTTCCAGTGTTTCGTTGAAAGGAGCATAAGTGTAGGATTCATAAACCATTGCAGGTGTGCCTGACTGTATAATAGGTATAGTCACGTAAGGACCACTGGTAGGACCACCATCAAAGGGAGGAACGTAGAAAACAAGCCAGGGTATCTTTTGAACAATTAAATGGGCCAGGAGTAATGAACGAGCATCATTTGCAGGGACGGATATGAACCTTGTTTCAGGATAATCTCCCTTGGTGGAGTGCACATCTACTACCATACTATATTTTCCATTTTTTATATCCGGTACTGCATAATCCAAAGCTAGCTGTTGACCATTTATCCTTCCCTGATTGTA